>NZ_JBEONQ010000023.1:0-80188 GCF_040544445.1 Undibacterium sp. GrIS 1.8
GACGGTTATAAATCGTTTGTTCGGCAATGCCTAGTGCTGCTGCTAAGGTTTTAGGGGAAAGAAGTGCTTCCATGGGAATGGTTTCGTTGTTAGCAGTCACATGACTGCTAAACGTATAGGCACCAGTTACCAGGATTTACTTTGATCTGGCGGGCGGCGAAATTTCTGCTGCAAATTTGCTGCACTTGAGTGGGTAAATTCCGGTATAATGCGGTAAGTCAGGGTATGGCATGCCGTTGATTTTATTGAATATTCTTGTTTTAAGCCCCTCTAGTTTTGGGCTCATAACCCGAAGGTCGTAGGTTCAAATCCTGCCCCCGCAACCAGAATTAAATAAAAAAGCCACGTATCAACGTGGCTTTTTTATTGGCTCAGTAATTATTTTTTGATTTGTGCGGAATTTCTGGACTACAATCCGATATCAGCGCAATTGATGAAATTCTAATCAACTGCGCTACGCTCAAACAAGCGGCAATTGTTCAGCGATTGTCGATTTAGTTGATGAGTAAATTAACATAAAGAATGCATAACCAAATGTGTTGACTTTGGTTGATGTCAGACAGTAAGTATCCGCCTAGATGGCATGCGCTGCCCTAAAGTGCAGCAAAATTACAGAATCGGTTTTGGCTGAAGAAGTTCTTTCAGTGCCGTTCTATACTTAATTAGATCAACCAATCAATGTGCTAAAGAGTTTGCATGAATACTGCTGAGGCCAAGCGAGTCCTCGAAACCGCCTTGCTATGTGCGCATGAGCCGCTTACCGTCAATAAGATGAGAAAGCTGTTTCAGGATAGTGATGAATCAAGCGAAATTGTTGGTGCCGACACCATTAAATCCATGCTGGAAGATTTGCGTGTTGATTGGTCTGATAAAGGTATTGAGTTAGTCGGATTGTCGACCGGATGGCGCTTCCAAAGCCGTCCAGAAATGCGTGCTTATATCGACAGGTTGAATCCTGAAAAGCCGCCAAAATATTCACGTGCCACCTTGGAAACGCTTGCCATTATTGCGTACAGACAGCCAGTTACTCGCGGAGATATTGAGGAAATACGCGGTGTCACGGTTGCTTCTCAGATGATTAAAACTTTAGAGGATCGTGGTTGGATTGAAGCTATTGGCCACCGCGATGTGCCTGGGCGCCCGGGTTTGTTTGCGACTACCAAGCAATTTTTGGATGATTTGGGTTTATCTTCCTTGGATCAACTGCCTCCGTTGCAGCAAGTAAAAAAAGACGATGTATCTGATGTGAGCACGCCGGAATTGGATGCCCTCGGAACCGGTATGTTTGCAGAGCAAGAGTTATCTGCTTTGGCTGGTATTGAAATAACTGAGGTTGTTTCTGTGGGGGCAAAGGCTCACGAGATTGAAAATGAAGTTAGCAGCGCTGGCGATGCTAGTGTTGTAGAGGAAGTAAAAAGTCTGGCTGAAGTCGCCGTAGCTGATACTGCGCTGACATCCAAGCCAGAAAATGAAATAAGTAATATTGACAGCGACTTTGCTCAAGGCTCAGATGTGGCGGTTGAAACATCGAATCATGAGCTGGCATCAGAAACTAAACCAGATGCTGCGTCATCGATCCCGCCCGCAAGCCTAAATTAAATAGAATAATGAATACAAATAATCCAGACGATATTAAGCCGAATGCATCTGCTGAAGGTGGTGATGATAATGCGCAAAAGCCAGTAAAGCGCGGTGTGCGTGGGCCGCGCAATATGCGCCGATCCCGGCCGAAAGCTGATGCGGCAGACAGTGGTGCGGCTGAGGGCGTTGTGACTGCCGTAGTTGATATGCCAGGTGCTGAAATCGGTGTTGAAAAGCGAAAGCCAAGAGCAGTTCGCCCACAGGGTGATCGAGTACAGCGTACTGATGCTGGTTCGCGTGAGCCGCGTCCAGCAAGACTGCCGCGCGAGGGGCAGAGCGAAAATCGTGCACCACGCACGCCACGGGATGAGCAAAGCGGCAATCGTGCAGCGCGCCCGTCGCGTGAAGAGCAATTTGGCAATCGCTCTGCTGGCCCTAATGGTGGTGCAGGAAATAGCTCCGGTAGCGGATTATATAAAGGTCGTCACCCAAGTCAGGCGCGTGGTGTTCGTCCTGCAAGTCGTCCCGCCGCCAACAGTGCAGATGATGTTTTTTCATTTGTTACATCGGAAGCATTCGACGTTGCTGCAGATGCTGGGCAAGACAAAGGTAGGGGGCGCGCAAGTAAAGTAGTTAGACGTGATCTTACTGCGGATGATGATGCTCCAAAATTGCATAAAGTTCTGGCTGAGGCTGGCCTTGGTTCACGTCGTGATATGGAGGATTTGATTGTTGCTGGACGCGTATCTGTGAATGGTGAGCCTGCACATATCGGTCAACGTATTCTTCCAACTGATCAGGTTCGGATTAACGGTAAACCAATTCAACGCAAAATTAGTAAAAAACCACCTCGTGTCTTGGTTTACCACAAGCCGGCGGGTGAAATTGTAAGTATGAGTGATCCGGAGGGGCGTCAATCCGTATTCGCCAGTTTGCCGCAAATGAAGGTCGGTAAGTGGCTGGCGGTAGGGCGTCTTGATTACAACACGGAAGGTTTGTTGTTATTCACGACCTCTGGTGATTTGGCGAATCGGCTTATGCATCCACGTTACGGTATTGAGCGCGAATATGCTGTGCGCACTTTAGGTGACTTGGAAGAAGGAATGCGCCAAAAGCTGCTCGCTGGTGTCGAGCTTGAAGATGGTTTAGCACAATTCTCCAAAATTATGGATGGCGGTGGCGAAGGTGTAAATAAGTGGTATCGCGTTGTCATCGGTGAGGGGCGTAATCGCGAGGTGCGTCGTATGTTTGAGGCTGTAGGTTTGACGGTGTCGCGTCTGATTCGTACTCGTTACGGTGTAATGACTTTGCCCGCTGGTTTAAAACGTGGTCGGTGGGATGAACTGGAAGAAGATGCAGTCCGTAGCTTACTGAAAATCAGTGGCTTGGAAAAAGCCGGTGGTGATAAGCCCGCTGGTAAAGAATTCGCGGCACGTCCAAATGGTAACAAGGCACCGGGTCGTCCTGTCAATCCTTTCGATAAGCCACAAGGTCGATTTAACGCGCCGCGCCCTGAGTTTGGTAGCGCTCGTAGTAGTGGAGGTGCCGGGAGGAATGACGCAGAAGGTAAAAAGCGTAGTCGTCAGCCAGATCCAATGCAGACAGCGCTAGGATTTCCAGATGCTGGCCAGCAGCGACGTGGTGGTACAGCGCGAGGAAGTGGTCAGGCTATAGGTCAGGGGATTGCTGCTCGCAGACGCTCTAAAGGTGTTTGATGTTGCTTTTTGCTATGTGATACACCTATTTTTGCTCTGTTCGTCCATTGCGATAGAGTAAATAATCGTTTATAATCTTGCAGTTAGCAGATTTTGCCTCCATTGGTTGGGATAATGGGGCGTTGTAAAAACGATGGGCAGTAGCCCATTTTTTTTTGGCGAAGCAGTTTGTTGCTGGGCAAATTAAGCATTTTTCGGAGAATACTCTTGCAGTTGTTGGAATTGATAGAAAAGACCGTCAATGGCACCGGATACGATCTGGTTGATTTTGAACGGGCAGATCGTGGCTTGTTTCGAGTTTATATTGACTTTTTGCCGGCGGACGCAGAGAAGGGCAATATCACGGTTGAAGACTGTGAGAAGGTCAGCCACCAACTGTCTCATGTATTAACTGTTGAGAATATGAATTACGAGAGGTTGGAAGTTTCTTCTCCTGGTCTTGATAGGCCGTTAACGAAATTGACTGATTTCGTCAGGTTTGTTGGTGAAAAAGCGACTATTAAGTTGCGTTTGCCAATGCCTGGTGCGCAGAATCGCAAAACATTTGAAGGCGTTTTGCATGAGCCTGAAGGTGACAAGCTGAAGTTGGAATTTGAAGGTAAAGACGGTGCGGCAATGCTGGAGTTCACGCTTGCCGATTTGGATAAGGCACGTTTGGTGCCGCAAGTAGATTTTAGGAGCCGCAAAGCATGAGTCGCGAAGTTTTATTATTGGTTGATGTGCTGGCGCGTGAGAAAAACGTTGATGAAGATATCGTTTTTGCTGCGTTGGAGCATGCTTTGGCTCAGGCCACAAAGAAGCGCTATGAAGGTGAAGTCGATATTCGCGTAGAAATTGATCGTGATACAGGCGAATACAAATCCTATCGCCGCTGGCGCGTAGTGCCTGATGATGCTGGCTTGCAATTACCTGATCAGGAAATTTTGCATTTCGAGGCTGTTGAGCAATATCAAGATATCGAAGTCGATGAATACATCGAAGAGCCGATTGAATCAGTAGAGTTGGGTCGTCGTTTCGCGCAAGATACTAAGCAAGTTGTTTTGCAACGCATCCGTGACGCAGAGCGTGAACAAATTTTAGCTGATTTTCTTGAGCGCGGCGATTCCCTGGTGACTGGCACGATCAAGCGCATGGAGCGTGGTGAGGCCGTTGTTGAGTCTGGCAAGATTGAAGCACGCTTGCCACGAGATCAGATGATTCCTAAAGAGAATTTACGTGTTGGTGATCGTGTTCGTGCTTATATTTTGCGTATCGATCGTAATGCGCGCGGCCCACAAGTTATTTTGTCTCGGACCGCACCAGAATTCATTATGAAACTGTTCGAGCTGGAAGTGCCAGAAATCGAGCAAGGTTCTTTGGTCATCAAATCTGCCGCACGTGATCCAGGTATACGCGCCAAAATCGCAGTTTATACCAGCGATAAACGTATTGATCCTATCGGTACCTGTGTTGGTATGCGTGGTTCGCGCGTTCAGGCAGTAACTGGTGAGCTAGGCGGCGAACGTGTTGATATCGTGCTTTGGTCGGAAGATCCAGCCCAATTTGTTATCGGTGCTCTTGCTCCTGCCAATGTTTCTTCTATCATGGTAGATGAAGAAAAGCATGGTATGGACGTTGTGGTTGATGATGAAAATCTGGCGATTGCCATTGGTCGTAGTGGTCAAAACGTTCGTTTGGCAGCTGAATTAACTGGCTGGCAAATTAATATTATGACGGCGGAAGAATCCGCTAGTAAAGCCGAGCAAGAAACTGCTGGTGTTCGTGCTTTGTTTATGGAGAAGCTAGACGTTGACCAAGAGGTTGCAGATATCTTGGTTGATGAAGGTTTCGCTAGTTTGGAAGAAATAGCTTACGTACCTATCAGTGAAATGCTGGAAATTGAAGCCTTCGATGAAGATACGGTAAATGAGTTGCGCAACCGCGCTAGAGATGCACTGCTTACAGAGGCAATCGCTTCCGAAGAAGGTGTTGATGGTGTCGAGGATGCTTTGATCAACCTAGAAGGTATGAGCCGTGTAACTGCCGGCAAGCTGGGTTTAGCAGGCATTAAGACACTACGGGCTTTTGGTGGTCTGGCGTATGACGAATTTGGAGCGATTTTGGCGCTGTCAGCCGAACGTGCGCGCCAATTAATTAAAGATGCATTTGAAGACGTGACTGATGATGAGATGAAGCTCATCGACGCTAAATATGATGATCATGCCAAGGCTTTGTTAGCTTCAGCATGGAAACTCGTAGAAGCACAATAATTCCGAGTTAATAATCATTTAAGCGTTTTATCAGGCGCACATAGAAAAAGAGGACTGAATGGCGAGTAACAATGTAGCCCAATTTGCCACCGAGCTGAAAATGTCAGCGGATTTGCTGCTAACGCAATTGCGTGCCGCAGGCGTCAGTAAAAGCTCGACGTCCGACGCGCTGTCAAAAGAAGAT
Organism: Undibacterium sp. GrIS 1.8; assembly: GCF_040544445.1. Taxonomy (NCBI): domain Bacteria; kingdom Pseudomonadati; phylum Pseudomonadota; class Betaproteobacteria; order Burkholderiales; family Oxalobacteraceae; genus Undibacterium; species Undibacterium sp. GrIS 1.8. The sequence goes on from NZ_JBEONQ010000023.1 coordinate 5,730, forward strand.
AAAGATCGATTGCTGGAGCATTTGCGTCGCTCTCATGGTGTGGCTGCGGATGCAGATAAGAAAAAAATCACGCTGACCCGCAAAGAAACGACTGAAATTAAGCAAGCAGATGCAACTGGTAAGTCGCGTACGATTCAAGTTGAAGTTCGTAAAAAGCGTACTTTCGTGAAGCGTGATGAAGCTGCCGCAGAAGATCAGACTGGCCCTGCAGCGATGGTGGTTGATCCGGTAGATGTTGCGCGTCATGAGGAAGAAGCGCGCAAAGAAGCCGAATTGATTATGCGCCAAGAGGCAGAATTAATTCAAAAGCAAGAGCATCTTGCCAAGCTGGAAGCTGAAAAAGAAGTGCAAGCTCAAGCTTTGCGCGAGGCTGAATTAGCTGCCGCTAATTCAGCTAAGGTGGAAGCAGATAAGTTGAGAGCAGAACAAGCGGCAGTCGCTGCTGCGGCACTCAACACTAGTGCGAAAGCACAAGTAGTGCATACGCCGTCTGCCGCTAGTGTTTCTGTGCAGGCCGCTCCTGTAGCTGCAGCAGCTCCAGTTGTATCGTCTTCAGATGATGATAAAAAACGTCATTCAGCTGATGAAGCGAAGAAGAAAATCGTTACAGAGGCAAAAGAAGCGGCAGAACGTGCTGCCGTTACAGAAATCGCTCGTAAAAAAGTAGCGGATGAGGTTGCGCAAATTAAAGAAATGATGAGCGCTGCTCGTCGTCCTGCCAAAGCCCCTGAGCCTGTGGTTGCTCCTAAAGTGGCCGAAGGTACACTGCACAAACCTTCCGATAAGAAGATCGCAGAGAAGAAACCAGCTACTGAGAAAAAAGATGAGAAGAAACCAGTGGTCGCGGTGGATAAAAAATCCATTAAGTCGGCTAATGTTTCTTCCACATGGCAAGACGACGCTAAAAAGCGTGGTGCTGGTATTAAAACTCGTGGTGATACGTCTGGTGGGCGTGATGGTTGGAAGGGCGGTCCAAAAGGACGTCGTTCACATCAGCAAGATGGTCGCGATACTAATTTCCAGGCGCCAGTAGAGGCAATTGTTAAAGACGTGTACGTTCCAGAAACCATCACTGTCGCAGAGTTAGCACACAAGATGGCAGTAAAAGCCTCTGAAGTGATTAAGCATTTGATGAAATTGGGTCAGATGTGCACTATCAATCAGGTGCTGGATCAAGAAACAGCCATGATTCTGGTTGAAGAAATGGGTCACAAAGCTTTTGCTGCAAAACTGGATGATCCAGAAGCAATGTTGACGGATACGGCTGATCACGAAGAATATGAGTTAACCTCGCGTGCTCCTGTAGTGACTGTAATGGGCCACGTCGATCACGGTAAAACTTCTTTGCTGGATTACATTCGTCGTGCCAAAGTGGCATCGGGCGAGGCTGGCGGTATTACCCAACATATCGGCGCTTACCACGTTGAAACACCGCGTGGCATGATTACTTTCCTTGATACTCCGGGTCATGAAGCTTTTACAGCAATGCGCGCGCGCGGTGCTAAAGCGACAGATATCGTTATTCTTGTTGTTGCAGCTGATGATGGTGTTATGCCACAAACTAAAGAAGCGATTGCCCATGCAAAAGCTGCTGGCGTGCCTTTGGTCGTCGCTATCAATAAGATTGATAAGCCAGGAGCAAATCCTGACCGCGTCTCACAAGAATTGATCGCTGAAAGTGTTGTGCCAGAAGAGTATGGTGGTGATTCTCCATTTGTTCAGGTTTCGGCAAAAACTGGTTTGGGTATCGATGCTTTGCTCGAACAAGTTTTGTTGCAAGCTGAAGTTCTGGAATTAAAAGCGCCAAAAGATGCACCGGCTAAAGGTTTGGTCGTTGAGGCTCGTCTGGATAAAGGTCGCGGTACTGTTGCAACGATCTTGGTTCAGTCCGGTACTTTGAAGCGTGGTGACGTTGTGCTGGCGGGTTCTTCTTATGGTCGCGTACGTGCCATGTTGGATGAAAACGGTAAAAACATTTCTGAGGCCGGTCCTTCGATTCCAGTAGAAATTCAAGGTTTGACCGAAGTGCCTGTCGCTGGTGAAGAAGTCATGGTCATGACTGACGAGCGTAAAGCACGTGAAATCGCGCTGTTCCGTCAAGGCAAGTTTCGTGACGTTAAGCTGGCTAAACAGCAAGCGGCCAAGCTCGAAAATATGTTCGAAAACATGGGTGAGGGAGAAGTCAAAAATCTGCCTATTATCGTCAAGACCGATGTACAAGGTTCGCAAGAGGCTTTGGTTCAATCATTGCAGAAACTGTCTACCAACGAAGTTCGCGTACAAGTTGTACATGCAGCAGTTGGTGGGATTTCAGAGTCTGACGTGAATTTGGCGGTAGCGTCCAAGGCCGTTATTATTGGCTTTAATACGCGTGCTGATGCTTCTGCCCGTAAGTTGGCCGAATCTAACGGTGTTGATATTCGCTACTACAACATCATTTATGATGCTGTTGATGAAGTTAAAGCAGCGTTGTCCGGCATGTTGGCTCCAGAGAAGCGTGAGACCATTATTGGTATGGTCGAGGTCAAACAAGTCTTCCTGGTAAGCAAAGTCGGCGCGATTGCTGGTTGCTTGGTCATCGATGGTGTGATCAAACGCACTTCTTCTGTACGTTTGCTGCGCAACAATGTTGTTACCTGGACTGGCGAACTTGATTCTCTGAAGCGCTACAAAGATGATGCAAAAGAAGTTCGTGCAGGTATGGAGTGTGGACTGTCTCTGAAGAATTACAACGAGATCGAAGTTGGCGATCAGTTGGAAATCTTTGAAATTCAGGAAATTGCCCGTACTTTGTAATGACAAATGTGTTGTAAGCGTTTTTAATAGTTTTAAAAATAAGAGGGTGGGCACTGATGTTTGCGAACAGCCGATATGGCAAAACGTGAATAGCTTGCCCACCCTTACTAATTAGGTTTTATGGCAAAACATAGCAAAAATATTCCCGGACGTGGTCTGCGTGTCGCAGATCAGATACAGCGCGATCTGGCAGAAATCATCTGGTCAGAATTAAAAGACCCGCGTGTCGGCATGATCACTTTGACAGAGGTGCATCTGACACCTGATTACGCACATGCAAAAGTATTTTTTACTACTTTAGCGGATGATCCGGTAGCGGTAAAAAGTACCATTGAGGCCTTGTCTAAAGCGGCTGGATTTTTGCGTAATCAATTAGGTCTTCGCCTGCATATTCATACTCTGCCACAATTACATTTTCTGCATGACACTTCCACGATACGCGGTATCGCAATGTCCAAGTTAATCGATGAGGCCAATGCTACGCGGTCTAAAGACGACGGCGAAGCATAATTGCAATGGGCATTAGGCTTAGTCATTTATAGATAAAAGTTCTGCTTTATACATACTCAATGTATCGAGTTCGGATTGAACTTTTTCCTATATCTGATCGCCTAACTGTCGATGTTAATATTCACTGCTTTTGCCTGTTTTGTCACTCATGCACTGATAGATCAATGGTGCAATAAAAACCTCCCTCACGTCTTATGAATAGTCCGGTAAAAAAGAGAGTACGCGTGCCAGTGCACGGCGTTTTATTGCTGGATAAACCTGTCGGACTATCTAGCAACGACGCGCTGATTAAAGCAAAGCGTCTATTTAATGCGCAAAAAGCGGGGCATACCGGTACATTGGATCCGTTTGCGACGGGTTTGTTGCCGCTATGTTTTGGTGAGGCGACCAAATTTTCTCAAGATTTATTGGAAGCAGATAAGACATATCAAACCATCGTACACCTGGGAGTTAGCACTACTACCGGAGATACGGAAGGCGAGATCGTAGAAAGCTTGTCAGTCAATGTGACTGAAGAGCAAATCCATGCTGCTCTAGCGCAATTCCGTGGAGATATTCTGCAAACTCCTCCTATGTATTCTGCCCTCAAGCGTGATGGAAAACCTCTGTATGAGTACGCGCGCGCTGGCATAACCTTGGAACGAGAGGCGCGGCCAGTAACAATCCATAGTCTTGATTTTGTAAGTTATGAAGCCCCGTATTTGACGCTCAACGTGTGTTGTAGTAAGGGAACTTATATCCGGGTATTGGGTGAAGACATCGGCAAAGTATTATCTTGCGGGGCGCATCTAAAAGCTTTGCGACGTACCGAGGTCGGGCACTTAATCTTGGAAAAATCGATAACCCTTGAGGCTTTGGGCGAGATCGAAGAAACTGACCGATTAGCTTTATTGGCACCCGTAGATGCTTTGCTATCTAGCTTTCCTCGACTTGATTTGACGGAAGAACTGGCAAAGCGATTTTTACAGGGGCAACGTTTAGCTTTGGGTAAAGAATCTACCATCTTACCTACGCAAATTGGTCGTGTTCGCGTATATCGTGCCTCAGATCAACAATTGCTAGGTTCTGCCCAATTGCAGGAATATAGCATTCTGGCGCCAGAACGATTAATTGCAACGACGATGATGTAATTTACAGTGATCTATCGCTGGCTTTAAATTATTTAAGAAGATTCTAGTTGTAATCAGTTCTTGTCACTAACACGTAGTAACTCCTTGAAATAATAGGAGTTTTGCTTATTATCCAAATGTTGTGCAGTACAACATGTTATAATCTTGGGTTATCTGAATTTCCCTAAATCTTCTCGCTACCATGTCAAATACAAAACGCGCTATCCGCAACATCGCCATTATCGCTCACGTCGATCACGGCAAAACCACACTGGTTGACCAATTATTGCGTCAGTCCGGTACTTTCCGCGACAACCAACAGGTTGATGCCCGCGTGATGGATTCTAACGATATTGAAAAAGAGCGTGGCATCACGATTCTGTCCAAGAACTGCGCTGTTGAGTACAAAGGTACGCATATCAATATCGTTGATACGCCAGGCCATGCCGATTTCGGTGGTGAAGTTGAGCGTGTATTGTCCATGGTAGACAGCGTTTTGTTGCTGGTCGATGCGCAAGAAGGCCCGATGCCGCAAACACGTTTTGTGACTCGTAAAGCGTTAGCGTTGGGTTTAAAGCCGATCGTCGTTGTGAATAAGATCGATCGCGAAAACGCAGATCCGCAGAAAGCGGTCAATGCAACATTTGAATTGTTTGACAAGCTTGGCGCAACTGATGAGCAGTTAGATTTCCCTATCATTTACGCATCTGGCTTCAAAGGCTATGCAGGTTTGGAAGATAACATCCGTGAAGGCAATATGGATCCCTTGTTCGAGGCGATCCTAAAACACGTTCCTGCGCGTCAAGATGATCCAGATGGTCCTTTGCAATTGCAGATCACGTCTTTGGAATACTCCTCTTACGTTGGTAAGATCGGTGTTGGTCGTATCTTGAGCGGTCGTGTTAAGCCTCTACAAGACGTTATTTGGATGAATGGTCCAGACGACAAGCCAACTAAAGCGCGCATCAACCAGGTTCTGACATTTAAAGGTCTGGATCGTATTTTGGTTGACGAAGCACTGGCTGGCGACATCGTGTTGATTAACGGTATCGAAGAAATCAGTATCGGTTCTACTATCTGCGCACCAGATACACCGCTGGGTTTGCCAATGTTGAAGGTGGATGAGCCAACCTTGACAATGAACTTCATGGTGAATAACTCACCATTGGCTGGTCGCGAAGGTAAATTCGTTACAACGCGTCAAATCCGTGATCGTTTGGATCGCGAATTGAAAGCCAACATGGCTTTGCGTGTAGTACAAGCTGAAAACGATGACTCTACTTATGAAGTATCCGGTCGCGGCGAATTGCATCTGACGATTTTGATCGAAAATATGCGTCGCGAAGGTTTTGAACTTTCCGTTTCCCGTCCACGTGTCGTATTCAAAATGGTAGATGGCGTGCGCCATGAGCCATATGAAAACTTGACCGTGGATGTTGAAGAAAACAACCAGGGCGGCGTGATGGAAGAGCTCGGTCGTCGTCGCGGTGATTTGCAAAACATGGAACCGGACGGCAAAGGTCGTGTGCGTCTCGAATATCGTATTCCTGCACGCGGTCTGATCGGCTTCCAGGGCGAATTCATGACATTGACGCGCGGTACAGGTTTGATGAGCCATGTGTTTGATGAATACGCGCCAGTTGATAATTCTAAAGGTGAGTTAGCAGGCCGTCGCAATGGTGTGTTGATTTCTCAAGACGATGGCGCTGCCGTCGCTTATGCAATCTGGAAATTACAAGATCGCGGCCGTATGTTCGTTGTTCACAACGATCCGGTGTACGAAGGCATGATTATCGGTATTCACTCCCGTGACAATGATCTGGTTGTGAATCCGATTAAAGGTAAGCAATTAACTAACGTGCGCTCCTCAGGTACGGATGAAGCGGTACGTTTGGTACCGCCAATTCAGATGAGTCTGGAATATGCAGTTGAATTTATTGAGGATGACGAGCTGGTTGAAGTCACGCCTAAGAGCATTCGTCTGCGTAAGCGTTATTTGAAAGAGCACGAGCGTAAAAAGGCTTCTCGCGACGCGTAATTAAAGTCTTGTCTGGCGATTAACATGATCGCCAGATAGAATTGAAACCCGTTTTGCTCCTCCACACAGTGGTCCGAGTTAAACGGGTTTTTTTATTTAACCAAGATTTTTAATTTGCATTTGAGCTGAATAAAATATTCTATGCACAATCAACCCAGCCATCGTACTGCTTTGCTTTTAATGATCTGCGTCGCTATATTGTGGAGCACCGCAGGTGTGCTGACGCGGCATCTTGATGTTGCACGTGGCTTTGAAGTTACCTTCTGGCGCAGCCTGTTTGCTGCCATCTATGTCGTGCTGGCGATGAGTGTGCAGCACAATACCGGTGCGTTGAAAAAACTATTATCCGTTGGTCGCTTTGGATTTGTCTCTGGCATTATGTGGGCCATCATGTTTTGTTGTTTTATGATTGCCCTCACCATGACCACCGTGGCTAATACGTTGATTGTCATGAGTGTTTCACCGTTGTTGACAGCCTTTTTCGCCTGGATTTTTCTCCGCCAAAAGATATTAACGCGCACCTGGTTAGCCATCGCTGTGGCATTGGCAGGTATGGTCTGGATGTTCGCTGGCGGCATGTCACAAGTCGATGGTAGAGGGTTGACTGGTATGTTGATTGCGATGGGCATACCAGTAGCTGCCTCAGTCAACGTAATCGTGTTGAAAAAGGGTGGGCACGCGCTGGATTTAGCGCCCGCAGTCATGATTGGTGGCGTGATTTCTGCGCTGGCAATGCTGCCATTTGCCTTGCCTTTTCAGGCATCTGCACATGACTTATTAATACTTGCCGTGTTAGGCGTATTTCAATTAGGTTTTCCATGCATGTTGATGGTTCGTGCAACCAGAAGTCTGTCTGCGCCCGAGGTATCTTTGTTGGCTTTGGTGGAAGTGTTGCTGGGGCCGATTTGGGCTTGGCTCGGTGCTGGTGAAGTGCCAGCGAATGCAACGATTTATGGTGGCGCCGTGGTTTTAGCTGCGCTAGCCTGGAATGAGTTTGCCGCCATTAAAGAGACGGTTTAAGCCAAATGCTTTTACTAGACTATCTTGATACTTCAAATATACTCCCCTTTGGTATATTTTAATCGTCCATAGAAATATTGGAAAATAAGCCATTTTCTATAAAAATAATGGGGAGTATATGGTAATTGAACACTTGCAGACTAAGCTGGGATTATTTAATCAAGGTTTTTTCTGAATATATAGCGAAAATAATTCGTCCCGGTCAGATGCCCGATGTCCTGTCCAGATAACTTCCCAAGTCCCGGGGTAGGTGCTTGTATCCACTTCAGTGCTAGCATTTAATCTACGATGGCTTGATTGCAGTAACAGCACATCGCAAGGTGGTTCGCTAAATCCTGCAAAATGCAAAGCACCAAAATAAGCGAACGAGGCTCGTTGCGAAGGTCCGATATTGCTATCAATACAGCGATACTTTGCAGGCATGTGTTGTACCAGTTCTTTGCTTACATTTGCGTAGCTAATTCTGTCATTGATGATTGGCAGCGCTAATGTAAGTAGCAGCAACCAGCATAAAATCACACCTCCACTTGATAGCACTACAGCTCGCCACAGCACCGACGGTTGACGCGAGATACGCCAGTACACCACCCCAAACCACGCAACAGTAGCGCTGAGCGCAATGATGAAAGTCAAAGGATTGAAGCTGGATTGATGGTCAGGAGAGAAGCGCGCCACTTGTCTTGCGACGCCGACTGGCCACCCGGTCTGTGCCGATATCCAATATAGCCAGAACAGTGCGGCAACTCCGGTTAATACCATGACTGCAAACCAATCCACCGCATTGATTGCGCTGCGTTTCATTGTTGGCAAACCGAATGCAGCCAAAATCGCCAGAGGAGGCAAGATCGGCAATAAGATACTTTCTTCTGCATAAGGGTTGATAAATGCCAGAAGAATAAAACAACCCAAAAATGTTACTGGCAAGGAAATATGCAAGGCCTTTTCTTGTTTTCTCCAGGCATAAATTGCCCATGCTGCAAATGGCCAAGCAGGCCAGGCAAACCAGATCCCGTATTTAAAAAAATAAGAGATATTAGCTATTAATGGAAGGCTAATTTGGCGTGAGTTCCATAGCATCCACGCAGGGTAGGGGGAACTATTAAATGGATGTACGATACTGATCGCCAGTAGCCACGATGCCGCAACAAATAGCGCGATAGGAAATGAGAATTTGAATAAGAGCCAATATTGTTTTTGCTGGCGATAAAAGCACAGCCCGATTAAACTCAAACTTAATCCCAGAGGAAGAACCCAGCCTCTCGCTAATATTAGTAGGCCCAGAACGAAGCCTAGCTTTAATGCATTCGTTCTGTTTCCCGCATCAAGTAATCTTGCGCATAAATAAAGGGCGTAAGCAACCAAGGAAATTTGCAGAGCTTCTGCGCTGGTCTCATGGCTGCGAACTAATAAGCCAAGACATCCGAGGTAAATAAGTAACGCGCCATCAGCCAGTGTCCGGCCAAAATCTTTTGGTTCCGGCTGACCACCAAAGGCGAGTTTCAACGGTTGTGCCTCAGTTCTTCTGCCTAATAAATAGGTGGTATACCAAACTGAAACTGAACCCAGCATAAAAAATACACCAGTCGCCAGCCGGGCGGCCATCGCATCGCCCATTAACCAGCCAAATAACTTGATACAGATAGCGCCCAGCCAAAATGCCAATGGTCCTTCCTCTGGCATAGGCAGACCGACGATATGTGGCCATAACCAGTCATTAATGTTGCCGTGTGCCATCGTCCACATGATGCCAAAACTGGCCGCGTCATCGCCTTTCCATGGGTCGCGGCCAATTAGTCCAGGCAGAATGTATAGCATGCATAAGGCAAGAATAGCCCAGCGTGGCAGGGCGATTGTCGCAGCAGCAGGAAGGCGTACAGGCTTCATATGACTTGTTGCTTAGTAAAAGTGGGATTGATTAGACTTGGTGAAACCGCTTGCATCAAGATTATGTTCTTGCCGCGCTCATGTTAAAGCCAAGTGATAACTTCATACGAGCATTTTATTTTTATACGAGACTATACTTAAATATTACATATGAAAAAAGGCAGCTTGAGCTGCCTTTTTTATCAATACAACGGATGCAAAAAAATTAGTTTGCAACAGAAGTTTTGGAACCAACAGTACCGAATTTTTTACGGAATTTGTCAACGCGACCAGCGGTATCAACAATTTTGTGTTTACCAGTGTAGAAAGGGTGGGATTCTGCAGAAACCTCGATCTTTACCAGTGGATATTCTTTGCCTTCGAATTCCATTTTGTCACGAGTCTGGATAGTAGAACGTGTGACGAATTTGAAATCGTTAGATACATCGTGAAACAAAACTTCACGATAATTTGGATGGATGCCGTCTTTCATGCTTGCCTCAAAAAGTTTTGGTAGCCAATCCCCACTTCGTCGGTCGCCTTGCTTCTTGACCCGATTGTTGATCACTTGCCTGATTTAAAAATACTGATGGCCTAATGCCAGCGCAAGATTATACAATAAAATCATACGTTTGCATCATTCTGTGCAGAGCTTGTATGAGTAGATAACAGGAGATATTTTGGCAACATCCATCCATTTGGGCATGAGTACGCTATTACATGCGGTAGAGGTCGCTGGCATTGTCGCTTTTGCCGCTTCTGGCTTTGTTGAAGCGAGAAAAAAGAAAATGGATCCGGTAGGAGTTTTCACGGTCGCGTTTATAACCGCTTTCGGTGGAGGAACCTTGCGTGATTTACTACTTGACCGACGCCCTTTGTTTTGGGTCGATCACCAAGAATATGTGTTGTTGATTTTTGTCATGAGCTTAATCGCTTTGCCGTTCGGCAGGCATTTGCGACATGCCGTGACGGATAAAGTTATTTTGTATGCCGATACATTTGGGCTTGGCTTGTTCAGCGTAGGTGGTGCGTCATTGGCGTTAGAAGCAAGCATGCCCTTATTTATTTGCACCATGATGGGCGTAATTACTGGCATTTTTGGCGGTGTTCTGAGGGACATCATTTGTAATGAAATACCGATGGTATTCCGGCGCGGGCAATTGTATGCCACCTGCGCATTTGCTGGCTGCTGGGTTTATCTACTTCTGACCAATTGGCAGGTCATAGAGACAGTGGCGGTGCTGTCAGGCATTCTGGTCACCTCAATGCTGCGCCTGCTGGCAGTTCGCTACGACTGGAAGTTGCCGGGCTAATTCAGTTTTTTGTGCAAACGGGCACTTAATAAATAATCGTTTAGCTCAGTTTTTTTAGCGGTGGTTTAGCTAAGATGCCAGCCAGCATGACTTCAATCATATATTCTGCATGTTTTGCAAGATCGTAGGCTTTGGTATCTACGAGCCATTCGTAAATTAATCCGATTGAATAAGAGTGAATCATTTGTACTGCGATCCAGGTGTCGGTTTCTGCCGGTAATTTTTTTTGTGCAATGGCTACTTTAAAAATATCTTCCATTTTGGAAATACATTCGTTACGCGGTTCCTTCTCATGCGCGTAAGAACTCATTTCTGTTCCTTTCTCGCAGCGATGAAATATGATGTTGAACACATTGGTCTGCCTTGGTGAGCTGGCAACCTCTTTTAGCATGTGAACATATAGCTGGCGCAGTGCAGCAAAAGGGTCTTCCGGCGGGGTGCTCGTGATTTCGTTGAGTAATGTTTCTATTGGTAAAAATGCACGATCGCACATTGCTTCAAACAAAGCATTTTTATCTTTGAAGTGCCAATAAATTGCACCGCGTGTCATACCGGCTTCTTTTGCAACCTCATTGAGCGTCGTATTAGTAACACCTTTTACGCAAAAAACTTGCTCAGCGGCATCGAGCAAAGCATTGCAGGTTTCTTGCGCTTCTTCTTTGGTTTTCCTAGCCATGATGCGTCTCCATTAGTATTTTCAGGGCTTTAATTCAGCCTTTTCGATAATTTTTTATTACTCGCAGAAAATAATTTTTAAAAATATATACAAACATTCGTGAATGTATATAATAGCACACCGCCTTTTCCGTTAATAGAGAAAAATTCATGAGCCCTCCAAATTTACACCTCCCCAAATTCAGTAACGAATTATTAGCAACGCCATCAGCCTGGTCTGGTCGTCTCGCACCCCTGTTGCGCATTGCAGCAATTAGCGCACCTTTGTTGGTGTTGGCTGCTTGTGGCAAGGCTGGTGGTGCTGGTCCAGGTGGTCCCGGTGGAATGCCACCACCCGAGGTCAATGTGGTTACAGTACAGCCGACAAATCTGCCGATGGATTTTGAATATGTCGGACAAACAGCAGGCTCTCGCGAAACTGAAGTGCGCGCAAGAATTTCTGGCATTTTAGAAAACCGTTTATATGAAGAGGGCTCACGCGTTAAAGCGGGCACCGTCCTGTTTCAAATTGATCCGGGTACTTATAAAACGCAACTCGCTTCTGCAGAAGCAGCGGCTGGCGTCAATGAAGCTAAATTGAATCAAGCCAAACGTGAATTTGCGCGCTTAACACCACTGGCTGCTGAAAAAGCGATTAGTCAAAAAGAATTTGATGATGCGAAATCTGCATTAGAGACCGCCGAAGCCAGCTACAAGCAATCCATGGCGCAGGTGAACGAAGCCAAACTCAATCTGGGCTATACCCGGGTTGTTGCGCCAATTGATGGTGTTACCGGTATCGCCAGCAAATCCAACGGTAGTTTGGTTACGGCCTCCGACAGTTTGCTGACCACGATTGTCCAGACCGATCCGGTCTACGTCAATTTCAGCATCACTGAAGCTGACTATTTAAAACTAAGTCAGGAAGTCAGTGGCGGCAAAATTGCATTGCCTGGCAAACGCGCTACTAACGGTAGTCTGGCGTTTGACGTCAAGGTCAAATTGGCAGACGGATCGATTTTTCCGATGGTAGGCAAGATGAATTTCGCCAGCGAAAAAGTCAATCCAGCGACTGGTGGTTTTGATGCTCGTGCACAAATCCCTAATCCTGACGGGACTTTGCGTCCAGGCCAGTTTGTTCGCGTGATTTTGAATGGCGCCACTCGTACTGCGGCACTCTCAGTACCACAACGTGCTGTGATCGATAGCCCTATGGGCAAGATCGTTTTCACAGTAACGCCAGACAATAAGTTAGCACCACGTCCGGTTGAGCTGGATGGCTGGTCCAACGGTGAATGGATAGTGACAAAAGGTTTGAAGGGCGGCGATCGCGTGTTGGTCGATGGTTTTATCAAAGCCCATGAGCCTGGTATGACCGTTACACCGGTGCCGCTGGCTGCAAAACCTTCTGGAAGCGCAGGATCATCAGCACCAACGTCAGCACCAGCCCAAGTTAATACCAAGCCCGCTGCAGAAACTGCCAGTACTAAAGCTGCTCAATAAGTAGCACCACAAATTTAGGCGCAAGGATTACTCATGTTTTCAAAATTTTTTATTAACCGGCCAATTTTCGCGACCGTATTGTCGTTGATTATTGTGCTGGCTGGCCTGGCCGCGTTGCGGGTCTTGCCAATTTCTCGTTATCCGGAAATTTCTCCGCCGGTAGTCAACGTTACTGCCAATTATCCAGGTGCCTCTGCTGAAGTAGTAGAGCGCACAGTCGCTGCACCGATCGAAGAGCAAATCAACGGCGTTGAGCACATGTTGTACATGAGCTCTACCTCTTCAGCCGACGGTCGTGTTTCTATCGACGTGACTTTTGAAGTCGGTACGGATCTGGATATTGCCGCAGTTAACGTCAACAACCGGGTACGTCAAGCAGATGCTAAGTTGCCGCAAGAAGTGCGTCGTCAAGGTGTCACCGTGTCTAAGAGTTCGTCCAACTTCTTAGTGGTTGCAGCTTTGTATTCACCAGACAACCGCTATGACTCTTTGTACTTGTCCAACTACGCAACACAAAACGTTTTAGATGCGTTGAAACGTATTCCTGGTACCACCAATATTCAAATTTTTGGTGCCAAAGATTATGCAATGCGGATCTGGATGCGTCCTGACCGTATGGCGCAATTAGGCGTTACCGTCAGCGATATTTCTAATGCCGTTGGTGAGCAAAATGCCCAATATGCAGCGGGTAAAGTCGGCGCACCGCCAAACAATACTGAAGAGCTGACCATGACAGTAACCGCTAAAGGGCGATTGCTGGAGCCGGCTGAGTTTGCCAATATCATCGTTAAAACCGATAAGAGCGGTGCCTCTGTCCGTATCAAAGACGTAGCGCGGGTTGAATTAGGCTCCAAGGATTACAACTTAAATGGTCGTGTGAATGGTCATCCGTCAGCCAACATTGGTGTCTTTTTGCAGACTGGTGCAAACGCATTGGATACGCGCAAAGCATTAGAAGCAACCCTGCAAGATTTGAAGTCTAAATTCCCAGAAGGTATGGAATACGCAACGCCGTATGACACCACACCGTTTGTGACCGAATCCATCGCTGAAGTGTTAAAAACTTTGGGTGAAGCCATGGTATTGGTCTTCATCGTGGTGTATTTATTCTTGCAAAGCTGGCGCGCAACGATCATTCCAACTCTGGCAGTACCAGTGTCATTAATCGGTACGATGGCAGGTTTGCACTTGCTGGGTTACAGCATCAATACGCTGACTTTGTTCGGTATGGTGCTGGCGATCGGTATCGTTGTCGATGATGCGATTGTGGTGCTGGAGAATGTCGAACGTCTAATGAACGAAGAAGGCATGACACCAAAAGATGCAGCAATTGAAGCGATGCATGAAGTCACTGGTCCGGTTATTGCGATTGTTCTGGTATTGGTTGCAGCGTTTGGTCCGATTGCTTTCCTTGGTGGTTTAGCGGGCGAGTTGTATCGTCAGTTCTCCGTCACGATTTCTATCGCTGTGGTGTTGTCCGGTATTGTTGCCTTGACCTTGACGCCAGCACTCTGCGCGATCTTGTTGAAGCCAGGTGCGGAACAACATAATCGCTTTTTCACCTGGTTTAACGGCGCGTTTTTACGTCTGACCAAGCGCTATACCAACGGTGTTACTTTCTTCTTGCGTCGCTCGGTCTTAGGTGTGATGGTCTTCGGTGGCATGCTGGTCGTGACGGGCGTATTGTGGAAAACCGTACCCGGCGGATTGGTACCGGATGAAGATCAAGGTTACTTTATCGGTGCTGCCATCATGCCTGAAGGTACGTCTTTAGCTCGTACGGATGCCATGGTCAAGCAAGTAGAAGAAATCATGAAAACCAATAAGAACATTGATACCACCTTCGCTTTGGTTGGTCTGGATTTCTTAGGTGGTGGCGGTTTGAAATCTTCTGCGGCAACGATGTTCTTCCCGTTAAAACCTTGGGATGAACGTACTCAGTCGGCGCAGCAAATGGTCGGTGAAAGTTTTATGAAAACAGGCCGTATCAAAGAAGGCTTGCCACTGTTCTTCAGCCCGCCAGCGATTCAAGGTCTGGGGCAAACTGGTGGTTTTGAGTTCTATATGCAAAACAAAGGTGAGGGCGGTGTAGAGCGTCTGGCCAAGTTGTTACCAGCGTTGCTGGCAGAAGCTAATAAGCAGCCTGAACTGGCTGGCGTACAAACTCTGTGGCAAGCTAATTCACCGCAGCTATATGTGGATGTGGATAACGATAAAGCACGCTCTATGGGTGTTGCTCTCTCAGATGTTTACAATACTTTAGCCGCGACCATGGGTAGTTACTATGTCAATGACTTCAACAAAAATGGTCGTACCTACACCGTTCAGTTGCAGGCAGAAGGCCAGTTCCGCGCCAAACCAGATGATATCGGCAGTATGTATGTGCGCTCTGCTACCGGACAAATGATTCCTGTCCGCGCTTTTACGACCATACGTTTTACGACAGGACCCGATTCGGTACAGCGTTTTAACGCTTTGCCATCGATCAAAATCTTGGGTGGTGCTAAACCAGGCTACAGCTCAGGACAAGCGATTGCTGCGATGGAGCGTGCTGCTAAAACGGTGTTGCCAGTGGATGTTTCCTACGACTGGGGCGGCGCCTCCTTCCAGGAGAAGCGTACTAGCAATGCTGCTGGTATCGCGATTGGTGCCGGTGTCTTGATGATCTTCTTGATTCTGGCCGCGCAATACGAAAAATGGTCACTGCCTTTCTCCGTTTTATTGGCGATGCCGTTTGGTATCTTCGGTGCACTGTTAGCGGTTTATTTGCGTAATTTTAACAACGACGTGTACTTCCAGATTGGTCTGGTGACCTTGCTTGGCTTGTCTGCGAAAAATGCGATTTTGATTGTTGAATTTGCGGTGATGAAAGTGCATGAAGGCTATGCCCCGGTTGCTGCGGTATTGGAATCGGCACGCTTACGTTTCCGTCCTATTTTGATGACATCGTTAGCGTTTATTTTGGGCGTGGTACCACTGGCGTTTTCTCACGGTGCTGGTGCGGCGGCGCGTATGTCGCTCGGCACGGGTGTCTTGGGCGGTATGCTGGCAGCGACTTTCCTGGCGATCTTCTTTGTACCTTTATTCTTTAAACTGATTAACGATAAGCGGTTTAAAACGACAGAGGAAGATTTCGAGCATCCGGTTCATATTTTGCACAATGCGCCACCTGCTGAACAGAAGAATTAAGAGGAACATGTGATGACATCAACTGTATTTGAATCAACACCCAGATCAATCCGTAGATCAACACTAATGCCAACATTGCGGCTTTCAGTGATGGCTGCCAGCTTGCTGCTGGCAGGTTGCAGCGCGATCGGACCTGATTATCAGCGGCCAGCATTTGATACGCCAGCAAAGCTGACGAGCGGTGTGACAAGCACTGGAAAAACTAGCGTAACGACCGATTGGCTGAGCTGGTGGAAGTCTTTCCAAGATCCTGTTTTAAACAGTATGCTGGATGAGGCAACTGCCAATAACCAGGATATTTTGCTAGCAGCAGGGCGGGTGGAAGAAGCACGTGCGACCGCAGCCTCAGCCAACTCCAATCGTTATCCTACGGTAGACGCGAATTTGTCGGGCACAAAAAGTCGTACCAGTGTCAACTCCGGCAAATTGGTGCCCGGTGCCAATCCGATTGGTACCGATTATCAGATCGGTTTAAGCGCGTCTTATGAGGTGGATTTCTGGGGTAAGCTCAGTCGCGCCGATGAGGCTGCACGTGCCCGTTTGTTATCGCAAGAAGCCAATCGCGGCATGGTAATTAACACCCTGTATTCCAACCTGGCGCAAAATTACTTTGCCTTGCGGGCTTACGATGCACAAGTAGAACTGGCCGAATCGACACTCAAAACTCGTCAGGAAAATCTACGTTTGCAACAAAAACGTTTTTCTTCCGGCTCGATCGGTGAGCTAGATTTGCATCAGGCAGAATCTGATACCGCCGCGACAGAAATTAGCTTGCTGCAAGCGAAGCAATCGCTGGCAGTCACAGAGTCTGCCATGGCTGTGCTGTTAGGGCGCTCCCCAACGGCGATTGCCAATCCGGTAATTGCACGTGGCAAGAGTATTGATAGTCTCTATCAGCAAGCGACAGTGCCAGCCGACTTGCCATCGGATCTGCTTAACCGCAGGCCAGACATCATCGCTGCTGAACAAACACTGGTTGCTGCCAACGCTGATATCGGTCAAGCCAAGGCGCAGTATTTCCCAAGCCTGAAGCTGACCACTGGCTATGGCGACGAGTCGCGTGGCTTTAAAGATTTATTTAATCCAGCTTCTTTGCTGTGGAATATCGGAGCGAATATTGCGCAACCGATCTTCCGCGCCGGTGCGATTGGTGCACTGGTGTCCGGTGCCGAAGCGCGCAAAACGCAAGCCTTGGCGCAATATGTACAAAGTGTGCAAGGAGCTTTCCGCGATGTGCATGATGCGTTGGTCAACACGGCTGCCAATGAGCAAATTTACGCAGCTGGCAATCGTCGCGTCACCGCTTTAAAAGATTCATTGCGTCTGGCCGACTTGCGCTACAAAAACGGTTACAGCAGCTATCTCGATGTACTCAGCGCACAACGCGATTTGTTGCAAGCGCAATCGACTTTGATCGACACTCAGCGTGCGCATTTGACTGCGGTAGTCAGCATCTATAAAGCTGTCGGCGGTGGTTGGGATAAGTCAGAAAAACTCGCTGCTAAGTAAATACGTAATTTGTAAAAAATTGGGGGTATATGGTAAAAATACCCTTAATGTCCATATATTTAATGGACATTAAAATATACAGTGGTGAGTATATTTTATGTCATTAAGCTTCCCTTGGAGATGTGAGGTGTTGTCTGGAACCCATTCAGACGACATTCCATCTCTTTTTTTTATTTTTACGCTGGGATTGAATTTTCCGGTATTGTCAACTTGCTGAACCGAGACGGCGAGTTGTACATTCCAGGCGAAATTGCATTTGCCCGGGTAACACGGTGTCACGGGTTAGACATTTTTTGCTACGCTGGTGACCTCATTCCATATAGAAAATGCCTGCGTACGGAAGTGTCGGTACTGCTTCGCTGTCAAACAGTTGCAATGACACCGGAAGGCATTGTTAATCGAGCCCAGCGCCGACAAAAAGCGCTGAACTTGGCTTGATGACTTGAAGCGGCGCATCTGTCGTTCTCGTTGCCGCGTCGGTTAATGCGAGAGTTCTGCCCGGTTATTGAGACCTTTGTGCTGTCGATACTCGACACCCTGCATGATGTGCGTCTTCTCCGCGGCATAGCTCTTCAGCTTGTCGGTGATCAGTCCCCGTGGTGCGTAACGCAAGCCTTTGAGGAGCTTGCGGAAAAAGCGTTTTGCTGCCTGTCGGTTGCGCCGACTCTGCATCAAGATATCGAGCACATAACCGTTTTGATCGACTGCACGCCACAGGTAATGATGCTTGCCCTTAATTGTTAGCACCACCTCGTCGAGATGCCATTTGTCCGCGCGCTATGGTTGACGCCGGCGAAGTTCATTGGCATAGCGCTGGCCGAACTCAACGTCCATTGACAAATCGTCTCGTACGTGACGATGATGCCACGGCTGGCCATCAGATCTTCTATGTCGCGAATACTCAGCGCAAATCGGAAGTAGAGCCACACGACATGACTAATGATTTCTGCCGGATAGCGGAAGCCGCGATAGAGTAGGGATTTTTTCATCCCGGCACTTTACAGAATTTCCCCGCCGCCCGTAAGTTGACAGTACCCGTTCAAATAGTGCGTTGTAACGTACCCTACTCAAGCCCCACCGCATTCTCCAGCACCGCCGCAATTCGCCCCGCCAGCGGCAACACACCGGGTTCATAATTTGACAGCACGACCACAGTATAACCAGCATCGAGATACATATCTAGATTACTGGAAATGCCGGGGAACTGCCCGCTGTGGCCCACGATTTTACCCAGTTTGCCCGAGCGTAATTCGAAGCCATATCCATAGCTGCCCTTGTCTGCACGGCCTGCGGTCTGGTCTTGCCAGAATAACTGGCGCGTGGCTGGCTTGAGCAACTTGCCTGTCTGAAGTGCATCGGCAAAGCGCAGCAGGTCTGGTGCGTTTGAATAGCCTATGCCATAAGGGCCGCCGCGTACTGGTATCAGGACGGTGTTTTCTTTCTTGCTGGCTGTCGCACCTCGCGTGCTGATGTAGCCGGTGGCGAGGTTTTCTGTTCCCTCATCCCTGATATAGTTATCGGTACTATTCATGCCTGTCGCCAGAAACACATGCTGGCGTACATAGTCAAAATAATCTTGTCCCGAGACTTTTTCTATGATGACACCGAGGAAAAACA
This sequence comes from Undibacterium sp. GrIS 1.8, assembly GCF_040544445.1. NCBI lineage: Bacteria > Pseudomonadati > Pseudomonadota > Betaproteobacteria > Burkholderiales > Oxalobacteraceae > Undibacterium > Undibacterium sp. GrIS 1.8. The sequence continues at coordinate 24,851 of NZ_JBEONQ010000023.1, forward strand.
TACCCATATTGCTGTACAAATAATTGCTGCCGGGCGCAAACTCCAGTGTCGCATCGCGTGTAAATGGCTTGTAGTCAGCCAGGTTTCGCATGGCGGCCATCTGCATATACGGACCGTTGATAAACTTGTTGGTAAAAATATTTCCCAGCCCAGATGTGTGCGACAGCAACTGGCCTATGGTGATTTTTTTCGCCACCTCAGGTGACAACCAGCTGGCATCCACATATTTGCTGACCGGGTCTGCATAGGACAAACGCCCCGCATCCGCTAGCTGGCCTATGGCAACCGCCGTAAACATCTTGCCGACCGAGGCGACATTGAAGATGGTATCCATCGTATTCGCCACATGATAACGCTTGCTGGCTTCACCACATGCTGCTTCGCTGATGACATGATTGCCCCTGGCGACGACATACACACCTGAAAATTCATCCTTGCTACAGACTGTGCTGAATAAGGCTTGCAACTTGTCTTTCAGTGCAGCTTCCACAGCGGGCGACAGAGCCGTGTTTTTATCTGTAATTGCATACGCAGCGGTTTGTCCGGCAACCTGGGATGACAATATCAAACTCAGTATGGCTGGCAGTGCATGGTATGGGCGCATTAGTTTTCTTTTCGGGTGCATGGATGAGAAGCGGTAAAAATTTTGTTGACAGCTTTTGTTGACTGTAATTCATGATGTTGTCGATTTTATATGAGTATGCGGTATTGTCAACTTACGGGCGGCGGAGAAATTTTGTAAAGTAGCGTGATGAAAAAATCCCTACGCTATCGCGGCTTCCGCTATCCGGCAGAAATCATTAGTCATGTCGTGTGGCTCTGCTTTCGGTTTGCGCTGAGTTTTCGCGACATAGAAGATCTGCTGGCCAGCCGTGGCGTCATCGCCGCTGAACAAACGCTGGCCGCTGTCAATGCTGACATCGGTCAGGCCAAGGCGCAGTATTTTCCAAGCCTGAAGATGACTACCTGTTATGGCGACGAGTCGCGTAGTTTTAAGGATTTGTTTGATCCAGCGTCTTTATTGGGGATCTGGGCGCTGGCATTACACAACCAATCTTCCGCGCTGGCGCGTTGGTCTCTGGTGCCGAAGCGCGCAAAACGCAAGCCTTGGCGCAATACGTACAAAGTGTGCAAGGGGCTTTCCGCGATGTGCATGATGCGTTGGTCAACACGGCTGCCAATGAGCAAATTTACGCAGCTGGCAATCGTCGCGTCACCGCTTTAAAAGATTCATTGCGTCTGGCCGACTTGCGCTACAAAAACGGTTACAGCAGCTATCTCGATGTACTCAGCGCTCAACGCGATTTGTTGCAAGCGCAATCGACTTTGATCGACACTCAGCGTGCGCATTTGACTGCGGTAGTCAGCATCTATAAAGCTGTCGGCGGTGGTTGGGATAAGTCAGAAAAACTCGCTGCTAAGTAAAAATTTAATCAAAATAAGGGGGGTATATGCCAAAAATACCCTTAACGTCCAGAGATTAATTGGATGTTAAAATATACTGTAATGAGTATATTCTTTTGGCAGAGTCAATCAGTTTCCCCTGTTAGAGGTGAGATGCGAACCTGAAGCCCATTCAGATCGCGTTCCACCTCTTTTTTTATGTTAAAAAATGCGCAGTACATTCTGTTTGGGGCTGATGTCTTCAATCCGCTAAAATCACCACCATTCAGAGCGAAGGGGAATCGTCTTATCATTTTTCTATAACGCCAAATCGCTAGATGTTCCCCAAGGCATACAATCCGACATTACACCTCGCATTTCACCTAACCTAACCTCACCGGAGAATATCCATGGCAACCGTACATCTGCAAAACGCCGCTGGCTACGCACAAGAAATCCGAGCCCGTACTCACCGCATCACATCCGACGAGCCAGAAAGTAATGGCGGTCAGGATACCGGTCCCGCGCCGTATGAATTGTTGTTGGCCGCTTTAGCCTCCTGTACCTCGCTCACCTTGCGCATGTATGCTGACAAAAAAGGCTGGTCTTTGGGCAGCATCAAGGTGGACGCCCGATTTTCCCGAGATGATGCAGGCCTAGAAACCATCGAGCGCAATATCGTGTTTGGTAACAGCCTGGCGCCAGAGCAACTCAGCCGCTTAGCCGATATCTGCGAAAAAACGCCCGTCACCAAAACGATCCGTCAAGGCACCGCCATCCATTCCAAGCTGCAATAAAATGCGCGTGCAGTCAAATAGAGGCGAAGATGCATAAGTCAATTTCGTGACATTTTTGATATCGAAGACTACAATCAGCTGAGGGTTGTTTGATCTGTCATTTGAGCTATTGTTTGATTCAACCCCGATGAGCTTTTCTTTTATTGCTGTATTTCACAGATGTTTAAATGAGGAGAACTTTGATGGCCATGTTTCGCGCAGTTGGTGGACTTTTTTGGGTAAATGCTGGGCAGACGGTTAAGTTTGGCTACGCATGGCCCACTACCGGAATTACAGATATTGGCCCGGCAATCGCCACTGCCAACCCGCAAGATGATTTTCACGGTGAGTTGATTGTGACAGGCAACGGACGATTTTATCGATCCATCGGTACTGGCGACAATGCTTTTGATGCTGCTGTTTATACCGCAGATATCTTTAATAACAGCAACGCCGATGCCAGTTTTTTGGTCGATGTGGGGACATGGCAATGATCTACTCAGACAAACTCACGGTGCTCAGCGAAAACGGTGTCATCGTCGCCATGCATATACCAACTCCACCAGCCCACGGCGCGCCACATGCAGAACTAATGCCATCAGCAACGCAACTGCTACATCACATCAATATAAGTGACTTGCCGCATGGCGCAGATCTCAAACCTCATGTTTTGCATGCGCATGTTTGTTCTATGTTGGGTTTGCGATAAGGTTTGTTTGTGCCGTGAATCACTACCAGAATTCCAAATAAGTTTGATCGTTGTGTTTGGCTAAATTCAGGTTGGTATTTACGGTTTATCTTTCATATTGATAACGGCTTGAACAAACTTTGGCCGTCGTCAATACAATATTCACCAAGACAAGCTAGCAACAATATCGTGCTGTGACTGGAGTGCATTCCGCGCGTTTGTTACCACATAGAACCTTACGAGTATTATTCGGTCAGGACACAATCACGTTAATCGCTATGCCGGCTAAGCCGGACTTTGTTTAGCTTTTTGCCAGAGTTTTGTTCTCTCTTATTCATCACTGCTGGGTAACTGATTGAGAAATATATCGAAAAACCCAAAGCATATGCGACGATGTATGTCGTCACATCAGAAAATAAGAGTCAGCTTTGGATTTGTGCATCAGGCAAGCTGAGTAATATGGGGGCACGCCTAACCAGTATATAGACTCGATTTGATTAGCTATATTAATCCCCCTTAAGGTGCCCAACAAATGGACTGTACTGTACCTCCAACGTCCTTTCCAATCTTTTGATTCGATTGATCGATTGAAAAGCTCGCACAGGTGGTATCGGCGACTTGCGACTTTCCTGCTACTGGCGTTGCAGTCAAAGTATAACTAGTGGCAGTTTGATTCGAGATTGCAATTGAGTAATACAATTGTGACGAGGTCACAGGGTAATTGGTCGCTGGCAAATCAGGACAAGCTCCAGAAGCATAAGAAAAACTCCTCGCATAACATCGATCTAGTAACGTTTGCTGAAGTGTTAATGCGTTCCAAGCATCTGACCTGCGAGATTTTAGAACGTGGGCTGAGTAAGATGGATACGCAATCGCCGACAGAACTCCAATAATCACAACTACTATCATTAACTCAATTAAAGTAAATCCACGCTCATTTGGAGCGCGCAATGTATGAGTAAAAGAAGTCTTCATTGTTTTATCTCCCACCAGGAAGCTCGTGCTTGAGAATTATCTTTATCTTTAATAATGAGCTGGGTACCTCCCGATTTTGTTGCTAGCTTTTCTACTTCCTTTTTCTTCTTATTGTAAATCGTTGTTGGTTGGCTTAAGTAACCAGTACCGGTTCCAATTCCAACAGGATTAAGCTTATTCACTGTATCCTTTGAATCGATGGATAAATCACCATTGATATCTAATTGAGGCGTGCTGAAGGCACCTCCAGTCGCGTAATTTAGTTCCATGAACGCTGAAGTGAACCCAGCGTTACAAGTATTACTTGCAGGAGGTGTATTAAGCGAAAGTAAAAGAGCCCCATTTAATAATTGTGGCGTAGTGACCACTTTTTGGCCACCTGTGAATAAGTCGACATACCAACCTCGCTGAGTACTCCAATCTACTGCGACGCTTGTTGCAGTGATCACATCTTGTGGTAATCCAGAGGCAGCACCGGCGGCAATTAAATTCAGTGTTTGCGCTTGTAAATTGGAACGAGTTGGCACCGTACTGGTGTTCGGCTTGTCCCAAATGCCGTAGACACTTTGAATCTGAGAGCTACTCAAGTCATTGGTTGTTAGCAATTGTCCGGTGCCAATCATGATGAATTCACCGAATAGTTTCGGATAATTGGGATGTAATGTAACAACTGGCCGCGTGGTAATAGGTTGAACATTTCCGCTCTTATCCTTGGCCTGGAAAAGTAATCTGACAGTCCAGTTTCCAACGGTACTACTGCCTACATCGATTGCCCACAAATTACCCTGCAAATCTCCTGCGTAAATTTGCGTAATTGGTTGGCCGAGCAAACTATCAGTGCTTCCCACAGCAACAGTCGATAAGCCTTGAGGGAGTGAACTGTTGCATGCCGTTGGAATTGCTGCACACAAATCAATTTTTTTAATGATCTGGCCATTTTGTGGGTTGATCGCATATAACACTGAGGAATTATTCGGACTGTTATATCCATTTCCAAAAAACACGGCAAAGCCACTTCCTGCACTCGCATTAATAGGAGCAATTTGTGGTTCGCTATAGGTGTAGCCCATGTCGCCTGTTGAAGCCCCTGTAGCAGTAATATCCGAGAATTCCCACAAAACGGCTTTAACCACACTGGCTTCTGTCGTTAAGGTTTGAGGACTTGTCACATCCATTGCGTAAATGCTATTCCCACCTCCACCTTCCCCACCAACTAAAAGGGTATGCCAGGTACCGTCTGCGAATTTAACATCACCACTTTGCGGAGATCCATCGACAAAATATCTATGATTTTGATTATAAAGTGGATCCGTTAAACCTTTCAGATTGGCGTAAACAGCGTTAGGGATAAAAGCAAATTGTTCGACTCCCGTTGCAGCGTTAAATCCATGAAGCATTCCATCGTTACCACCTACATATAGCATCGGCATCCGACTAGAATTTGTAGCAGCAAATGCTCGATAACTAGGTGTGAAGTAAACATCGTTTGGTCCGGCAATATAAAGAGGTTGGCTGTTCACGATATCACCTAAGATATGCGACCTATTTCTGAATACCCCACCTGAATTATGTTGTTCTAATGTTGAATTACCTCGTAAATACTGCAATCGAGTTGCCCCAAGTGCATCTGATGGTTGTAACGCCGTCTGTTGAGAGGTTCCTAAACTAAGCCATTGGAAGGGTATTGCACCGCCACTATTATTGTTCAGCGCTGGATTCCACGTAGCAATATTTCGTCCAGATAGCCAGCCAGACCCGGCCGCTTGTAGATCGAGTTGAGATCGTGCCGACCATATCGCATTACCTGTCGGAGCCCCAGTTATTGGATCGAGATTTTTTTCAAATAGATCACCTGTCCAATCCTGGTATGGAGTATCGCCGGAAGTGAAGTTAGCCTGATATTCGACGCTTCCAGCTTGAAGATAAGTGGAGTTGACTGCTGCTGAGGTAGTCGATAACGTGCCACTTTGTACTGAAATTAAAATACTGTTGAGATCATTTACTAAGGCTGTCGGACTGCTTGCAGGGTAATAATTAACAGTCCCTCCGGCAACTGCCATTGCTTTCAATGTTGCTGCTGCCTGAGGATTTGAGCTTGGGTCGACGCCTGCACCTAATCCAATAATGTAGGTTTGGATACCGGCGCTCTTAAGTGCTTTTAGCGCATTAACTGTGTCTGTTAAAGCCTGGTCGTTCGTTGTCGACAGCGACCCATCGGTTGCACTGAACGTGGCGGAGACGCCGTATCCGATCGCAGCAGCGCTCCCCAAAGGTGGCCATGCTTTACCCGCTAAATCTTGTGTTGGCAAACCATCTGAGATAAGAATCACATATTGTGCTGGAGGACATCCACTGGCTGGTGCAGCGACGCTAGCCAGATAACTTTTTGCAGTCGTTAATAATCCTGCAGTTGGTGCCTGACCAGCGACAGATTTAATTTCTTTAGTCGACAAGCTGTTTGTTTCAGGAGCTAGATTTGGTGTGAACGCTCCTACCGCAGTCGCGATTGTGGCAGTGGTCGGCGTAACGCCTGCCGACGTCATCGGAACTAAAACGTTACCAGTAGTTGCGGATTGACTTCCACCATAACCAAATCCCCTTGCTGAGTACATGACTTGAGTAGAATACGGGACATAGCCCGCATTTGTTGGTCCAGTCCCAGTATTTGCACTGGGAGCACTATTTGTGTAGTTAACAAAAATGTTTCCGTTGTTATAGTCACTTAAAGATTTATAAGGTGGATACGGAGTGACTGGCGATGGGCCGCCCCAGTTTAAAAAAACGCCAGGTTGTGAAGGAGCGTAAAGGACGTCATTGATGTTAGGGTCATCACTAGTCGCACCAATTTCCATATACAGTGACGTTGCTACTGTTGACGGTGTGTATAAGCCAGATCCTGCAATGGAGGTGCAGTTACTTTTAACTGTTGTTGATGCTGTCGAATAACCTAAGCAAGGATTAGAAATATAACGCTTCCCTGATACCTGAGTACTTGTAAAGTTAAACCCTGACCCCAATGGGGACATATGATAAACCCAAGTTGAGTATAACGAAGTGCCACTTGTTTGGTAGGTCTCAAGAGCAAAATCCGTATTCTGAACATAACTCTGGATAATCGCTTGAATACCAGCCTTGGCTACGTTGAGTCGGCTCGCTCCATTATCATATATAACACTATTCTTCAGCACGGAGTAAGGAGCGTTTCCGGTTGCGTCTGCTGTCTGTACGGGAGGTGTAAACCCTGATGGAACTAAATAGTTTGTCGGAGAACTCGATGTACTGAGTGAGCTCAATCCTGAACCTAAAGTCCCAGATCCCGTCATGATCGCGCCGCTAAGGGTGCCGTCCATTGATTCCGAATTCCCCAATGCAATCAGAACCTGAGGATGTGCAGGCGTCGATACCGTTAATGGAATTTGAGATATAGCAAGACTCGGTGAGCTGCCAGCGCGTGCTGACAAAATGAGTGAGCTGAACGAACCAATCACTAAGACGACTGCTGTGATTGATGCAACCAGTCGAATAGTCGGCGATTTCATTATTCTATTTTGATACGTTTTCATCATTCATCCCTTTTGCGTTCTATCAATTGCAATTATTCTTGAACTTGCACTACGCTTTGCAGCATAACGGGCGTGTTACCACTTGGCCCAACTGCACGGGCGGTGATGCGAAACGCTAGTATTTTTCTCTTGTTATTTCCTTTCGAGAAGAAAGGTGGGAGTAACTCTATAATATAAGCACCTGGGGTTTTTGCACTTCCCTGAAAGCTGGCCACTGCAGAATTGGTAGTCCAGTCAATCGTCGTCCATAAAGGTGCGTTACCAGGTTGTACAACGTACAGACCGGTATTGCTTGGCGACGTTTCGCTGAAGTTATTCACTGTGTATATGCCAGACGATACTAATGTCTGTGCTTGATTTAGAACTCCCTCGGCAGTTTGGAACGCAATCAACGCATCAGCACTATTAGCTGCTATTTTTGTTTGGGTACCATTTAAGGAAATCATCCCCAACCCTATTACTGTCAGCAGTAAGATTAAAATGATTGACATAATTAGCACCGAGCCGCGCTGAGCTGTTTGTCTCCATAGAAAGTTAGGAATTTTTTTCATGTTCCGTTTCTCAGATTAATGGTCATTTCAAAAACATGGCGTAAGCGGCCGTCTGACGGTACTTTGATTGTCGTACCAAGTACGGAGAAGCTTTGCGCTGCCAAATTAGATGTGTTAGCAGATCCCTTTTGACCTTCAATGAGAAATCCAATCCGTACAGATTGAATTGTGGTCCAGTCCGAAACTTTATTTGCTGGCATATATTGAGAGACGACTCCGGCGGAACCTACTCCATATAGAACTTGCATAGAATCAACGCCCGGCACTAATGGCTGTGAAGTCCAAACGTTATTGCTATAAATCGCTTGCATAAGCGTACTTTGATCGCCCTGTCCATGAGCAACATAGTAAGCCGTTTGCTGCAAAGGAATTAGTTGGGAGGCAAGGCCAAAAGAAACAGGCAGAAAATCCGTTGTATTTGTCATTGAACCGCTACCTTGACTGTGACTTACAGAGGTTGGTGTAACAGCAGTTATTAGAAAAATATTTGTTTTACCGCAATCCGTAACTGAAGCTAACTGAAAGGCGCTGAGTCCGGTCGTGTTTTGCAGTGAAAGACTTGTACTTACTCCAGGCACAGAGACCGCTGTTACCTCAATAGGATTAGCTCCTGGTACCGCACCCAAGATTACCAAAACGTCGCTTCCGGCTGAAACACTCCCAACTAAAGTCGAATCCAATGAGGGGTTCCAATCAGATGCATTAGTATCGTTTACGTCATTGCCCGTTGAAATAGTTAAACTGCTTCCGCTTCCATCTGTACCGGATGCATCGAAGCCAATAATCATGGGGGGTTGGGCGCTAGCAGAATTTAGCGATCCCACAGGCGGAGGCCCACCATTATTCAAGGTTGCGATAAATTGAGTCAAGTTTGAGCATCCAGTAAATCCAGCAGAACGAATAGCGGGTATTAAGAGAGCTGAAATAGCATTTTCGGCATTCTGGACTGAGGCTTGAGAGACGGTTGTTTTAGATATACTTGACTGTGCCATGTACATTGTTCCTACCGCAGCAACCAGGAATAGCCCAATTCCTAAAGCGACCATGAGCTCAACTAAAGAAAATCCGCGTTGTGTTCGCATAGCTTTCTTCATAAAATGGTTTGAATCGTGAATTGTGCCAAGTTGGCTGAAGCCCCCGAGGGCGTACTTGTTGCGCCAAGTGTCTTTTGTGCAGGCGCATCATCCCATTGGACGGTGATTGTTACAAGTGTGTTTGATCCAGATGGCACAGTCACTACTGACCCACTGCCATTTGGTAATTGTGCAACATCTTTCGCAAGCCAGTACCATGTATCGTAAGTTGCTAACTGTGCATCAGTACAGATTGTGCTTCCACAATCGATGGCCGGAGTTGCTGGGGATACTGCCGAGGCTGCGCCTGTAGTAACATTATTAACATTGTAGCTTCCTGCTATGGCTTGCACGCTGTTAGCTCGAATTCTATCGGCAATGTCGTATGCTGATTGCACCGCTTGTTGTTTGATATAGCTGGAGCTATTCGATTTAAGAGTTATCGTAATCATGCCTGCGATTCCCAACATACCAAACGCTATTACGACAAAAGCGACCAGTACTTCGATAAGCAAGAAGCCACTTTCGTGCTTTGTCGTTTTGAGGGATGTAATTTTATTATTCATGGACATGTTATTGCACCACCCCATATAGCTTGACCGGGAGTTGGTCCCGCCTGTGCGAAACCTGTTAATAAAACCTGTATCGAGCTTGCGTAACTTGATCCACGGCTGTCACAGATTACAAAGTTAGACTGCGTTGTCGCCAGACCACGTGAATCAAATATCAAATTTGATGCAACTACACCATTAAACGCAATCGCCGTTAGTTTTGGGTCGCGAGGCCCTGTTTGGTAACTTTGTAGGAGCGTAGGTGCACCCGATGTCGGTACTGTTAAAACGATCCACCCAGCGCTCCAGGCAGCGCCGCAGTTGACGGATCCTAAAGCACTAAAAGGACAAATATTAATTTTAGCATTTCTAGTCAGTGCAGTAGAACGGGCAAAATTAGTTACATTTATGAAAGCATTTTTCTGGGCAGATAGTCGATTATTCAGCAACATAGTCTGAAATGACGGTGCCGCTATTGCAGCTAGGATCGCTACAATAGCAATCGTGATCATGACCTCAATCAACGTAAAGCCTGAGCAATTATTTACCTTTTTCACTCTTAATCCTGTTAAATTTTTTGCGGTTCTAGTTTAGACCTAATCTAATTTCTGACGGTGGCGTGTTCTGTAAGATACATTATATTCACAGGCCAGCTACAGCTTTTAGATGGTTGGTTAATTTAATCTGACAAGCGGTTGTGATTGTGAGGCGCTTGTAAGCTTCGATTTTAAGATTTTTTGAAATATTCGTATGGTGTAAAGCCAACCAAGTTGTATAAAGCAAATGAAACAAAAACATTGGTGCAAGCAGATGTTATTGATAGGTTTTGCTTGGAAAAACTTCAAAAAGTGCTGCGTGGATGACGCTTTAACCGAGATTTTTCATTAAGATTTGAGCTGATGGCGAATGCATTTTTCGAGGCAATTTTGATGTGAATGAGGCGCTCGCGGCGAACTATATGCAATGAAGAACTTCAAAAATCACCGAAAATGTGCCGTCAGAACTCAAATACTATCTCTGGTGTGCCTACAGGACAATCCCGGCCTAATCGCAAAAAATAAACTGCCAATGGAATTTTATGGCGGAGATATCTTGATCAATTTGTGTCCGCTTGAAATGTAAGAGGACAGGGCGGCAGTAAATTCAGTGTCGAGAAAATCGGACGCGCCAAGGTATTTAGAGTCCTGCGATTAAAGTCGTTGGGGTGCGCTATCCACGCTACCTTATTTAGCTAATAAGTTGAAATTAAGTTTCTAGTGGCAAGAGCCAGAAAAGCCTAATTTAGATCGGGACTAAAACTGAGTCAGTATCAAATCTCTTATTGATTCAGTTCGTGTTTCGAATTAACCGCCCAAATAAAAAGAGCCATCTAAAAAGATGGCTCGATCGGCTACTGACTATCAGTCTTAAACGAATATCGTTTATTCAGACTTAATTGCCACGACGCATCATTTCAAAAAACTCTGCGTTGTTTTTAGTCGCCTTCATTTTGTCGAGGATGAACTCCATCGCCTCAATCTCATCCATGCTATACAGCAGCTTGCGCAGAATCCAGATTTTTTGCAATTGGTCCGGCTTGATCAGCAACTCTTCACGGCGTGTGCCGGATTTGTTCAGGTTGATCGCTGGGTACACGCGCTTCTCGGCGAGGCGGCGTTCCAGATGGACTTCCATATTGCCTGTACCCTTGAATTCTTCATAGATCACGTCATCCATACGGCTACCGGTTTCGATCAGCGCAGTGGCGATGATGGTCAGCGAGCCGCCTTCTTCTACATTACGTGCAGCACCGAAAAAGCGTTTTGGACGTTGCAGCGCATTTGCATCGACACCACCGGTCAATACCTTGCCGGAGGCAGGGATGACAGTATTGTAAGCACGTGCCAGACGGGTGATTGAATCGAGCAGAATGACTACGTCTTTTTTCATCTCGACCAGGCGCTTGGCTTTTTCCAGCACCATCTCAGCGACTTGTACGTGACGGGTGGCTGGTTCATCAAATGTTGATGCAACAACTTCACCGCGTACGGAGCGTTGCATCTCAGTCACTTCTTCCGGGCGTTCGTCAATCAGCAAGACGATCATCGTGACGTCTGGATGATTGGTGGTAATGGCATGCGCAATATGTTGCAGCATGACGGATTTACCGGATTTAGGCGACGCTACTAATAAGCCGCGCTGGCCTTTGCCGATAGGGGCGATCAGATCAATGATACGGCCAGTGGTGTTTTCTTCACCACGCATATCACGTTCTAATTGCAAGACTTTGTTTGGATGCAGCGGTGTTAAGTTTTCAAACAGAATACGGTGTTTGGAGGCTTCTGGCGCTTCGCCATTGACCTTGTCCACTTTGACCAGGGCGAAATAACGTTCGCCATCTTTTGGTGTGCGGACTTCACCCTCAATCGAATCGCCTGTATGCAGGTTGAATCGTCGGATCTGTGAAGGAGAGATATAAATATCGTCGGTAGATGCCATGTAACTGGCATCGGGCGAGCGCAAGAAGCCAAAGCCGTCTGGCAATACTTCTAAGGCGCCATCGCCAAAAATTTGTTCGCCGGATTTGGCGCGTTTTTTTAGGATTGCGAACATAAGTTCTTGTTTGCGCATCCGTGCTGCGTTGTCAATGTCTAAACCGATGGCCATTTCTAGCAAGGCTGAGACGTGTAACGCCTTTAATTCTGATAAGTGCATGTTGAGTGTCCCGGGATGGGATAAGTAGGTGGGGGAGTGAACAGAGGTGAACTACAGGATGGTGTTTTTAGGATTTCTGCTATTTTTTGCAACTTCTCATTATTTTTTTGAGAGCGAACAAAAAATTGATTGTCGATTTGTTTTTTTAAAATATTTTTTTAAAGCGCGTTTTTGTAAAAACGTTTTTAAATCTAAATGAACGACGCCTTAGCGCCGCTCATCTTTTTATTGCTGTGCATTCTACCTTACTTATCTAAGAATATTCTGTAACTTAAACTATCTTAAATATTGCTGTCGATAAATGCAGTCAATTGACCTTTTGCTAATGCGCCGACTTTTTGTGCTGCAGCAGCGCCATCTTTGAACAAAATCAAAGTAGGAATGCCACGAATGCCAAATTTAGCTGGAACAGCTTGATTTGCATCGACATCCATTTTTGCAATGATGATCTTACCATCGTATTCTTTTGCTACTTCTTCCAGAATCGGGGCGATCATTTTGCATGGACCGCACCATTCAGCCCAAAAATCGACTAAAACTGGTTTGTCAGATTTCAACACGTCTGCTTCAAAGGAAGCATCGCTTACATATTTGATGTTTTCGCTCATGGAATCCTCATTCGAGGGAAAAATTAAGGGGGGTACAGCGCCACAGAAATAATAACTGAAATCGACTGGTAGAATCTTTGATCTACATCATCGATGATGACGCTTCCGGTAGAACAATTAATATCTGGAGGCGATCTGCACAAATTCAATGCTTTTGAACGGTGCAACACTGGATTCAGTGATGTCTAGTGGCAAACTATGCGTCAAATAATAACCTATTTTTTATAAAAGTGGGATCAAGCTCTGAAATTGCGTAGTCTGTCGCATAAAATGCACCTGTCTAAAGCCCGTCGTTCACTAAAAAATCACGAAAATTCTTGAAACTCCATGCGATCTTCCACTGAGCTAATTGCGGCATCCGGCAACTTCTGGCAACAGGCTGCACATCGCTTTGTACTTGATGTAGTGTCACCAGTCTGGCCGCTGACATCGGCGAATGATTATTCTGCTGTGCGTGTTGTGGTACCTACTTTTGAACACGCGCAATTATTTTTAAAAGCCTTGGCACAAGAGCTGCAGATTAATTTTATTCCACCTCGCATACAAACCATGTTTGCCTGGGTGGAGATGTTGCCGCCACAAACCCATAAAAGAGTCAGCGCACCGAGCGAGCGTCTAATGAGTTTGTATGCCGGGTTGAGGCAGCATGCCTGGCTGAAGAAATTATTTACTGCCAGACGCAATACGGACTTGCTGCCACTGGCGCAGACCTTATTAAGCTTATCGGACGAGCTGACGCAGGCCTTGTTAGCTTCCGTACTAGATGACAGAGAGCAAACGACACAGCGCTGGCATACTGCCTTGGCACAGTTGCCGCAGCCAACGCAGAAAATCTTATCGGAAGAAGCGCAACTGGTCTGGACTATTTGGCAAAGTCAGTTGGATGAACATGACGCCATCGGACAAACGCATCAGCAATGGCTGCGTATTGCGCAGCAAGCGCAGGAACCTTTAGTCTGGATCAGCCCAACTGCACCGAACGCACTGGAGCAAGCGTTTTTAGATGTGTATTCTAAAAAGAAAAAACTCTTAATGATCTTGCTGGATTGGCGCGCCAAATCCATTACGCAGCCATACGCATCTGCCTGGCCGAATTTATTTGAAGATGTTAACAGCGGCCAGCAGCAATTTACCCTGGATCAGGCTGACGTATCGCATATTCGCTTATGTGAGGCGAGTTCGCTTGAAGACGAGGCGCAGCAAGGCGCGCAGACTATTATTGATTGGTTACAGGCGGGTCGCCAGAGCATTGCAGTGATTGCACAAGACCGCGTGGTAGCTCGTCGTATCCGGGCCTTATTAGAAAGAGCACAGGTATTTGTTGCAGATGAAACTGGCTGGAAACTCTCGACGACCCGGGCTGCTGCTGCGATTGCCGCTTGGTTTGAAGTGGTTGCCACACGTGCCGATACGATGGCATTGCTGGATCTGTTGAAGTCGCCTTACTTACCTGGTGGCTTGCCTGGCGTATCTGCAAAAGACGCTGCTCGGATCGATGCGGTGATTGACATGAATGCGAAGGCCGATGCGGTGATGCATATCGAACTGGCCTTGCGTCGCGCTAATGTTCTCGGTGGCTGGGAGGCAATTTTATCCACGCTGGATAGTAAGCCCGACGAGCGCAAATGGATCGCAGCGCTTGCGCGTCAGGCAGCAGGATTCAGCGGACGTAAAAGTATCTCTGATTGGAGTCGGGCAAGCATACAGATGCTTTACGAGTCAGGCATGCATCCACAGTTGCAAGCAGACAGTGCAGGCTCACAAATTATTCAGTTATTGCAAGCGTTGACGGAAGATTGTCAGCAGATGGAGGCAACGTTCTCCTTTTCGGAGTGGCGTGCCTTTATTAATTTACAGCTGGAAAATGCACCTTATATTACCGCCAGAATAGATAAGCGCGTATTTATGTTACCGCTGAACGGTGCTCGCTTGCGACGATTTGATGCGGTGCTGCTGGTCGGCGCAGATGCCGCACATTTGCCATCGCAAGCACAGGAAGTTTTATTCTTCACTAATGCAGTCAGACGCGAATGTGGTTTGACGACCCGTGAGCAAAGGCAGCAACAACAGCTCAGAGACTTTACCGAGTTATTGCTATCCAATCCAGAAGTGGTTTTGTCATGGCAAGGTCAGCAGCAAGGTGAGCATAATCCTGTGAGCCCTTGGCTGGCGCAATTGAATCTGGCGCTGGAGCGCAATGGCAGCGAGGCGCTTCTCAAACATCATCCGATGTTGTCGACTGTGAATCTGCAATCAGAAACCCTACAACAACCGCGTCCAGCTGCCGCTATATTAGCGCCAACTACCTTATCCTCCAGCGGATATAGCAGCTTGCTTGCATGTCCTTATCAGTTTTTTGCCCGACGGATGTTGCGTCTGGATGCGCTGGATGAATTGTCAGACATGCCCGAAAAACGTGACTACGGCGATTGGTTACACGCGATTCTTAAAACTTACCACGATCAATTATCTGCGCATCAGCCGGAAGACAGAGTCCAATTACTAAGGGATATTTCTACCCAACGTTTTGACGATATTTTAAAGCGCAGTCCTGCAGCCTTGGGATATAGCGTGCGCTGGAATAAAGTGATACCTGAATATGTCGCCTGGGCTAATCAGCGTGAGGCAGATGGCTGGCAATTTGAAATCGGTGAGGATTGGCGCGAGCGAACTTTGATCTGGTCAGATCAGGGTGAAGATGCGAGCATCGTTTTGCGAGGCAGGATAGATAGGATTGATAAAAACCAATACGGTGAGTATGCGGTCTTGGATTACAAAACTAAAACACAAACCGCATTAATCAAGCGATTAAAAGAAGGCGAGGATCAGCAATTACCTTTTTATGGTTTGCTGGCAAATCAGACGATCGCTGCCGCAAGCTATGTCGCGTTGGAATTAGACAAAGGCAAAATTGGTGCCGCCGCTGCCGATAATTTTAGCGACTGGACGAATGTATTGGAAGTGGATATCAAAAGTAATATGCAGGCAATCAGAGATAACACACCATTGCCAGCACAAGGTACAGAATTGGTCTGCCAGTATTGCGAAATGCGTGGACTATGCCGCAAGGGCGCATGGTCATGATGTTATCTCCTTCGTCGTCCCATTCTTCAGAAAAAGACGATGTTCAAGCCTATGAAATTAACGGACATGGCAGCGACGCTGTAAGCTTCACTGCTACCGCATGTAATCCACAATTGTCAGTAGTAGTTGAGGCTTGTGCTGGTAGTGGCAAAACATGGTTACTCGTAGCGCGTATGTTGCGCCTGTTGCTGGCTGGCGCTGAGCCTGGTGAGTTATTGGCGATTACCTTTACCCGCAAAGCTGCGCAAGAAATGCGTGAGCGCCTGATGGCACTGTTACGCGAGTTAGCCTTAGTTGATGAGACTGCGGCTATTCAATTGTTGACAGAACGTGGGATACAGCAAAACGATATTCCCTCAATTTTGCCTAAAGCGCGACGTCTTTACGATAAGATTTTATCCAGCCCGCAAGCGTTAGCGATGGACACTTTTCATAGCTGGTTTGGACGCCTGATCCAGTTAGCACCGCTGGCCTCAGGCGTGCCCCATGGTTTTAGCTTGCTAGAGGCAACTGCTGACTTACAAAGAGAGGCTTATGCGCAACTGATGCAATCCCTGACTGATGCCGAGAATCAGGATGTGCGTCATGCCTTATTACTCTTGTACGAAGAGTTGGGTGATTTCAATACCAAGAAAATGCTGGATGCATTTTTAGATAAACGTGCGGAATGGTGGGCATCCAATCAACATGCGCTTGAGGGGGATCCCTTGGACTGGCTGCGCGAGATGTGCGGCGCTGATGCAGAGGTCGATCCGCGATTGGCCTTGTGGGATGACCAAGAACTATGTCAGCGTATTAATGCAATCGCATTATGTTTAGGGCAGGGTACCGCGACCAATCAAAAGCGTGCGACTGCGATAGAAGCCGCTATGAGCGCAGGCCCGAACTTAGACAGATTTGATGCCTTATGCCATGAGTTTTTTGGTGCTGATGGCAAAAATAGATCCAATACAAAAACAAAAAATTTACTCATCGCTATCGAAAAATGGTTAGGTCCAGATAGTGTTGCCAGTTTTGATGATGAGTGTACGGTCATTGCAGAAACGCTCAAATTGTTGCGTCGGCGTAGCGGTGAAAAAATGGTACTCACCATTAATCAGGCCTTGTTTAAAGTCGGTGCAGCTTATCTGGAGTGCTATCAATCTTTGAAATCGGATCAGAGAGTATTTGACTTTGCCGATTTGGAATGGCAAGCCTACAGGCTTTTAAGCAATGAGGAATACGCAGCATATTTACATAGCCGGCTAGATGCGCGTTACAAGCATATTTTGCTGGACGAATTTCAGGATACCAATCCTTTACAGTGGGGCATCGTCCAAGCGTGGCTAGATGCCTATGGTAACGACGTGGCGCGGCCAACGGTCTTCATCGTTGGTGATCCTAAGCAGTCAATTTACCGTTTTCGCCGTGCAGAACCACGTGTGTTCTCTGCTGCAAGACAAATGTTGGCGCGGCATGGCGCACAACTGCTACGCACTAACCAGACTCGCAGAAATGCGCCCGAGATTGTGTCGGTCTTGAATGACAGCATGCGCCAAAATAAAATCTATCTGGCACAAACCAGCGCCTCTACAGCGATTGGTGAAGTGTGGCGTTTACCCTTAATCAGTGCATCGATTAGTACGGTGAATCAAGGTAAAGAAGATTCTGATATTAGCGGCGAGACTCAATCCTTAAGCCTTACTTTACGTAATCCCTTTACCACGCCAATGATTGAAGAAGAGGATAGTCGCCGGCTGGAGGAGGGACGTCAGGTCGCGCAAGCTCTGCTATTGGCGCGGCAGCAACTGGGGAACTTACCCTGGTCAGAAGTCATGTTATTGGTCAGGCGCCGTACTCATCTGGCTGCGTATGAAAATGCTCTGCGTGAACTTGGTATTCCGTTTGTATCCAGCAGGCGAGGTGGTTTGCTGGAAGCCTTGGAAGTTGCAGATCTGATTGCTTTGCTGGGATTTTTGATGACGCCGGGCGATAACCGTGCGTTGGCACATGTGCTGAAGTCGCCGATTTTTTCTGCGACTGACGATGACCTGATCACGTTAGCGCAGCGATCAGAAGCATCCTGGTGGAAGCGTTTGCAAGCTAGTGCATCATCATCATCATCATCATCATCGGTAGTAGCGCAGGAAATTTTTACCAGAGCAGCAGGGTTATTGCAAGACTGGATGCAAGCGGCACATGATTTGCCCGTACATGATTTGCTTGACCGGATTTTGCATCAGGGCGAATTGCTGTCGCGCTACGCGCAGCTTGCTAGCCCTGCAGAGCGACATCAAGTCATAGGGAATATTCATGCCTTTTTAGAACTGGCGCTCAACATGGATGCCGGGCGCTATCCTAGCTTGCCTAAGTTTATTGCTGCCCTTAATGTGTTTAGAAATGGAGGGGAAGGCGATGCGCCTGATGAGTCGGCAGTAGATGATGCAGCCGACGCAGTAAGAATATTAACCATCCATAGTGCCAAAGGTCTGGAGGCATCAGTCGTTGTTGTACTCGATGCTAACCATAGCGAATCCGCCAAAGATCAGGTCGGCATATTATGCCAATGGCCACTGCAAGAAGGCGAGGCCAGACATTTTTCTGTCTTCGGACGCAAGGATCAGCGTGGTGCAGCGCGGGATGCATTGTTCGCGCAAGAGGAGGCGCAAGCCGCACAAGAGAACTGGAACTTGCTGTATGTCGCCGCCACTCGCGCTAAAAATTTATTGATACTCAGTGGTATTGCTAGCGACAAAAAAACGAAGAGCGCCGTGATCGATGAAGGCGGGGATGTCATCATCGGCTTGATTCAAGATAGTTGGTATGATCGGCTGCAACAAGTAGGCCAAGTGAATGTGCCGGTCAACGCTGCATTAGTGCAGCAATCGCAAGGCGAATTTAGCTTGCAGGTATTTAATCCTCCCAATCTGACTTTGCCCCGAGCCGAGCCTGAGCCAGTCCCAAGTGACGCGCAGCTGGAGGGCATTGCGCTGCATGCCTTATTAGAGCGATTGACCAATCAGGTACAAGCATGGCCTGTCGTTGTTCCTGAGGCGGAGGCGATTGCTGCCTGGCTGCCTTGTGCGGGTAATATCGCTGCCACTATACGACAACAAGCTTTGGTAATATTGAGTCAGGCGACGCTGGAAAAATACTTCAATCCTGTCCATTTTGTGTATGCCCGCAATGAGATGGATGTTTTGTTCCAGCAACAGCTTTTACGTCTGGACCGAATGGTCGTTTTTAAAGACGAAATATGGATTCTCGATTACAAGCGGGCTTTGTTAGAATCTGAACGACTAGACTACCAGACCCAATTACAAACCTACGCTGATGCGCTGCACGATATGCATAAGGATAAAAAAATTAAAGCGGCTTTGATATTAAGTGATGGTGCTCTGGTAGAAATGCTATAAAGTGACGTTTCAATTTATAATTTAGTTGGTATTGTTTAGCCCGCGCTCTTTCCGCGTTTTTGCCACGTTTTTACCAACCTAGTGACGAGATGAATTCTGAATTTGAATTACTTGCTGAAAAAGTCGCACGGCTCGCAGAGCTGACCGATTTTTTACGCCGTGAGAACGCTGAGCTGCGGCGCGATATCGTTGCTCTGACCGAAGAAAATGGTGAGATGCATCAACGTATGGATGAAGCACACGAACGTGTAACAGCTTTGCTTGCGCAACTACCAGTTGAGAACGATTCAGATAAGGATGCCGCATGAAAGACAATGTGATCCAGCTAGATGTCAGCATCATGGGACAAGCGTATAAGCTCAGCTGTAAAGAAGGCGAAGACAAAGCACTGCTGGCTGCAGTCGCTTACCTTAACGAGAAAATGTGCACCATCCGCGACGCCGCCAAGATTAAAGGCAACGACAGAATCGCAGTAATGGCAGCTTTGGGTGTTACGGCAGAATTGCTATCGACCAAATCGCCAGAGGGACCGTTGTCTGGATTGTCGATTGCAGACGTCAAGCAAAAAATTAATCATATGCATGAGGTGTTGGACAAAGCACTGACACCCCAAGAAAATCTATTTTGAACCGTGCTTGTATTGGTTTAATCAATCAAAAAGAGTTAAAAAAAGCTGTACGACATCGCGGATAGGAGTAAACTTAAATTCCCTACCGTGTTCGCCAGTGCCATATATTCCTTGAACCATTTATGTGCACAGGCTGCGGGAATTGTTCGACAGGTGTGAGCGTCGCTAGTCCGATGAACCCGAAGTTGAACCGACTGTGGCCAACTTGAACCTCCTGGTTCAGGATGCCGGCATAGCGGCATTGGTGGGGACTTATTCCAGAGCACTTACAGCGTTTGCTGTGAGTGCTTTTTTATTGGGACTTACGCAAAACCGCCCCAAAGCGTTGCGGCGACTAGCCGTACTAATGTACTGTCGTCGCTGCGCCTTGCTGGGACAATTTTGCGTAAGTCCTAATTGTTTGTAGACTTGTTTTTTCGACGCATGACTGAGCAAAGGTGATGCGAGTTTGTCTAACGGCGTAACGTCTTAGAAGCTAATTTTTCTTTAGTGATACTTGTCGTGTTGTGCCAATATCCGCTTGGTCGGCTCTTAGATATCGTCAGGCCAGGATGCAACTAAGATGCTTTGGTATTTAATATACTCATATAGGTATATTTTAATCGTCCAAGTAATCATTGGACAATAAGGCATTTTTGTAAAAATTTACGGGGAGTATATTGTTATGGCATATTGGTTAATGAAGTCCGAGCCGGATGAAGTGAGCATTGATGACGCTTTATCTGCATCCTCGATAGCCTGGTTTGGCGTGCGCAATTACCAGGCACGTAACTTTATGCGTGATGCAATGAAGCTTGGTGATGGAGTACTGTTTTATCACTCCAGTTGCGCAGAGCCTGGTATTGCTGGGCTGGCTGAAGTTGCTAGCAGCGCGTATCCCGATCACACACAATTTAATCCGCAAAGTCATTATTTTGATCCCAAGGCGTCGCAAGAAAATCCGCGCTGGATGATGGTGGATATCCGGGCATTGCGCAAGACGCGTTTATTAAGCCTGGCAGAGCTACGCACTCATGGCGCCTTGGCAGATATGCTGGTATTACAGAAGGGGAGTCGTTTGTCGATCACGCCAGTGACTGCCGCAGAATGGGCAGTCATCATGAAGTTATTGGACTGAGCTTTTTAACGGCACTATCGTTTCGATCAGAGATTGATCCGACGATAATGCCGTAACAATGTTACCTAGGCTTTAGCTGATTTTCTATATGCAAACACCAGTATCACCAGTCCGCCAATAATCATTGGTAGCGAAAGTATTTGTCCGGCAGAAATGGTCATGCCTGCTAAGTCCACTTGCCAATCCGGCGTACGGAAATACTCGGTAAAAAATCGTGCGCAGCCGTACAGCATTACAAACATTGCTCCGACAGCCAGTGGTGGCCGCGCTTTACGGGCATATATCCACAAAATGACAAACAGCAACAATCCATCCACTAAGGCCTGATAAATTGGCGACGGATGTACCAAGTGATCCACACCAGGCCATTGCATTGCCCATGGTAAATCGACTGAAGCAATCCGACCTGGTAGTTCGTGGTTGATGAAGTTGCCGATGCGCCCCGCAGCGTAGCCTAGCGGCACCAGTGGCGCGATGAAATCAAATACATTCACCAATGGTCGACCCACTTTGCGCGCCCAAAAGAACATCGCAATCAAAACGCCGATAAAGCCGCCGTGGAATGACATGCCGCCATGCCAGACCATCAGTATTTCTAAGGGATTGCTGATCAATTCACTTGGCCGGTAAAACAGAAATTCACCGATGCGCCCGCCCAGGACAACACCGAGCACGCCATAAAACAGCATGTCATCAATGTCTTCGTTTTTCCAGCCCTGAGCTGCAATATGCGGTGAGCGAATGCGTACCCGGCCTAGCAAGACAAATTGTATAAACGCGACCAGATACATCAGTCCATACCAGTGTACAGAAACAGGTCCTAAATGGAATGCTACTGGATCTGGGTTGGGGTGAATCAGCATAGCTACTCTTTCGTTTGTAATAAGGTGAACCGAAATTTTTTATTAGGCGCACTATAGGTGCTATTTGAGTGCTGGCGGGGCATTTCCGGTCATTTTTGATGCTCTTCGTTGCTCACGGCTAGCCATGAGCGCCTTAGTTACAACAAACTCACATCAAAACTGCCTCGAAAAGTGCATCTGCCATTAGCTCAAATCCTAACGGAAAATCTCGGTTAAAAAAGCCTGCAGCACGGGAGACGTATTATCTTTACGCCATGCCACGCCGATTTCTACCACATGGCTAGTTTGCGGCAGACTTAGGTAAGTCACACCGGGACGTTTTAAATTCGAGACAGATTGTGGCACAAGCGCGATGCCCATGCCAGCGGAGACTAAGCCGACGATGGTTTGCATTTGTATCGCTTCCTGACTAATTGCCGGGGTCAACCCGAGTTCTCGGAAGCAGCCAAGTATTAAGTCATGTAAAGCTGGCGCAATTTTGCGTGGAAAAATAATTAGAGGCAGATGCTGGTAATCCAATAGTGAGACGTCGTGTGTTTTTGTCGCAAAGCTTTCCGGTACTGCCAGTATCAACGGCTCGGACAAGACTTTTTGGTAGGCTAACAGATTACGCAAACGATCTGGTATCGGCGGGATGATCAGGCCAGCATCGATTTCACCTTTCTCCAGAGCGATTAATTGAACATCACTGGTTGCCTCTCGCAGTTCAATCTGCACAGCCGCATGACTTTGCCGGAATGTTCGCAGATAGGGTGGCAAGATACTGTAGTCGGCGATGGACACAAATGCCAGCGACAAATGACCGCTAGCGCCAGCTGCTGCGCGTTGTACTAGTGCGGGCAAGCCCTGTGCCTGCTGAAGTATGCGGCGTGCCTCTGGCAGCAGTGCTAGCCCGGCAGCGGTCAGCGCGATGCTACGAGTGCTGCGGGTAAATAAAGCAGTGCCAAGAGTAGCTTCAAGCGCTTGTATAGTTTGTGACAGCGGTGGTTGCGTCATGTGTAATTTAGCCGCAGCGCGACCAAAATGCATTTCTTCTGCTACCGCGAGAAAATAACGTAGTTGTCGTAATTCCAGATTCATATGGACCGCATCTGATCGATGCATGAATCAGCTAATCTATAGATGGTTTCACGCAAGTAAGCTAGGCTCGATGGATAAAAATGCTTAGCGGGATAACGTTGGCTAAGTTCAAATAAGCTAAGTCGTTTAAATTTTTGGGATTTTATATTATGCAGTTCTGGAGCGGATCAATTTAAGAATTTTAATATACTCCCCATTATTTTTATTGAAAATGGCGGTTTAATCAGTAAACCTTTGGACGATTAAAATATACTCACTAAGGGTATTCTATTTAATCAATGCAAATGTGGTTTGTCGTTTAGTGCTACACGACGTCATTACTTTTAGCACATTAGCCGCAAAAGTAAATTCTGGTACTGGATGTTTTAGTCCGGTGCTTCACTTCTTTTTATCAAAGGTCCGTTTAATACGGTCGTTTTTAATTTTTTCAAAGTGAGCGTGATCTTTTCGTTTGTCTAGGCCTAGCATGCGTTCAAAAAATTCAAACCATAAAAATGCAAAGAACGCCAATCCGACTAGCCACCACCAAGAGATGCTATTCAAGAAGCTCACTTCTAAATATTTAAGTAAAAACAACAACGCGGTAACAATGATGAGGGGCATGATGACTCCTTTTGCCAAATCTTAGGAGTAATTTTGCTTATGGTCAACCTTATGTTGAGCGCACACGTTCTTTGATTGTGCTAACGCATTAAAATAAGTAAAACGCAGTAAAATGAAACGATAATTTTTTAACTTGGAGAGAGCAATGAACAAGTCTTTGTTAGCAGTAAGCGCACTTTTAGCGACGATGGTCTCTGGTGCGGCAATGGCCAATCTAGAATTGGCAAAATCTAAAAACTGCATGGCTTGTCATGCTGTTGCTAATAAAGTTGTGGGCCCTGCATATAAAGATGTTGCTAAAAAATACGCTGGTGACAAAACGGCAGAAGATACCTTAGTCAAAAAAGTCATTGCTGGTGGCAGTGGTGTGTGGGGCCCAGTCCCGATGCCGGCTAACCCGCAGGTATCTGAAGCCGAGGCGCGTACTTTGGTTAAGTGGATTTTGTCGACGAAGTAATTTTGAATTGAGCTAAGTCTAAATCGAAGTCAGTGTAATTCAGTCTGTTTGAGTCAAACAGGGTTCAATCAGTTGAGTTTTTAAGATGATCGAGAAATAAAAACGCTGCAAGCCTGTAAGGTTTGCAGCGTTTTTTGTTTGCAGTACTTTTACGATACAGACTGACAAATCAGTCTGTGTAAATCACGACAGCACCAAATTATTTTACAACTTGCAGCAACTCACGCTTGCCGCCTTTGTATGTGTACAAAGTCAATGTACCGTCTTTGATATCGCCTTTAGCATCAAATTCGATGTCGCCAGTAATACCTTTGTGCTTGATTTTAGCCAGGAAAGGCAGGTACTTTGCTGGTTCTGCTGATTTAGCTTGTTGCATCGCATCAACCATCGTCATCACAGCATCGTACACATACGGTGCGTAGATTTGAACGTCCAAACCAAATTTCTTCTTGTAAGCTGCTTTCCAGTCATCCAACACTTTTTTCTGTGCATCTAAAACACCGCCGGCTTCTGCGCAGACAACTTGACCTTCGCCAATGCCGTCACCAGCCAGTTTCACTAAGTCAGTAGTACAGATACCATCGCCGCCCATGAACTTAGCAGTAATGCCAAGTGCTTTCATCTGACGCAACATCGGACCTGCAACTGCATCCATACCGCCGAAGAAAATCACATCTGGATTCTTCGCTTTGATTGTGGTCAGGATCGCGCTGAAGTCAGTTGATTTATCAGTCGTATGTTCAGTAACAACAACTTCAGCACCTTTGGCTTTAGCGCCCTTCATGAACTCGGCTGCAACACCTTCGCCGTAGGCCGTTTTGTCATCGATGACAGCTACTTTTTTAGCTTTGTTAATTTGCACGGCGTAACGACCCAAAGTGCCACCCAATTGACCGTCATTGGCAACTACACGGAACGCGCCTTTGTAGCCTTGTTGTGTGTATTTTGGATTTGTTGCTGATGGGGAGATTTGCGGGATGCCAGCGTCGTTGTAGATTTTAGAAGCCGGGATTGTCGTACCAGAGTTCAAGTGACCGATTACGCCATTTACTTTTGCATCGACCAATTTTTGTGCTACGGTTGTACCTTGTTTTGGATCGGCAGCATCATCTTCTGTCAGCAGTTCGAATTTAACTTTTTTGCCGGCGATCATAGTGCCTTTAGCATTGAGTTCTTCGATCGCCATTTTAGCGCCGTTTTCATTGTCTTTACCCAGATGGGCAATCGCGCCGGAAATAGGACCTACGTGACCGATTTTAATAACTTGTTCTTGAGCAGCCGCAGTACCGGCAAACGCGAAAGCAATTGCGCCAGCCAGTGGAATCATTTTAGTTTTGAACGACATGAACATACTCCTAAGGTTTAAAAAAAGTAGGACAACATTACTGTATCTCTGACTTATTCAGAAAACTGAATATGCAAAAGGTACAACAGAAAAATTAATAAGCAAAGCTATTTTCTTTGTTTTTTTCGTAAATAAGACGATTTTTATATGCCCCAATATCGCTCACTAGACAAGGTCGATCGTAAGCTTCTGAACCTGTTGCAGAAGGATAATCAGATACCCACCCGAGTTTTGGCAGACAAGCTACACATATCTCAACCAACCTGCCTGCGCCGTATACGAGAGCTTCGTGAGCTTGGCATAATTAGTGCAGAAGTAGCGATGGTCGATCCGTTTGCACTGGGATATGGCATGCTGGCTTTTTTAGAGGTATCGCTGATCAATCAGTCTGACGAGCACATGCAAGAATTTGAAGCTGGAATGAACAAAGAAGCCGAGGTGATGCAGTGTTATTTCGTCTCCGGCGAATACGATTATTTTCTGGTGATTCATGTGATTGACATGGATGCTTACTATCAGTTTGTACGGAGAGTGATTTCCGGGTCTGGTAATGTGCGCCATTTCCACTCGCGCTTTCCGATGAAGCGCGCCAAGTTCGCAACACGGATCGCGTTTGATGAAAAAGCGCTTGAGTTGCCGGTGCGTTTAGGTAAATAGTTGGCGATTGCTGCGGAAATATCTAAATCGATGATTGGTGTGTATCGCTAGGAATCAGTTTGCTGACATCAATACTTAATCAGCTGGATTCATCATTAGATAGGGCTTTTCGCAAACCCCAAGATTGGTATGGGTCATCAAGCAATCTCTTCGGCTACTTCATATAGTTCGGTAGGGATTAAGGTGTCTTTGGTTGGATGACCTGCCAAAAACATCTTTAATTCACCTGGATGAAAGGCGCACCAGGATTCGTCCGATGTTAGCGGTTTGGTGGCGATGACGGCGATTTTGTCGTCTGGTTTGTTGAACTTGCTGAAGTCGATGCTCTTGTCGCAGTCAATCAGTGCGGCAGTGGAAAATGGATACTCGCGTACGACGTAATGCAAATTGGTGGAGCAGTGGGCAAACAAGGCATCGCCATTAGATAACATGAAGTTAAATATGCCGTGCGAAGCAATGTACTTGGTCAGTTCGGTAATTGCATCGAACAAGGCTTCTGTCGGCGGCAGATCATCTGCATTGGCATAAGGGAAGCGCTGTTGCAGACCTTCCATTAAATAACAAAACGCACGCTCACTATCCGTCTCACCAACTGGGCGATATATACCGTTGAGGCCATTAAGCGTTGGATGGAAGTTTTTCAGATCGCCATTGTGAGCAAAAATCCAAGATTTTCCCCACAGCTCACGCATAAACGGGTGATTATTTTCAAGGATGATATTGCCCTGTGTCGCTTTGCGTATGTGGGCGATGACGTTGCAGGATTTGATCGGATTACGTTTGATCATTTCTGCCAGCGGTGAGCTGATCGATGATAAATGGTCGGTGAACAGGCGGCAGCCAGTGTCGTTATAAAAAGCGATGCCCCAGCCGTCTTTATGTTCATCGGTAAGGCCGCCCCGCGCTGAGAAACCTTCAAATGAGAAAGTGATCTCGGCGGGATTATTGCAATTCATTCCAAGTAGCTGGCACATCGATTACGATCCTGAATCTTGTAGTCTTGCTTGCAGTAAAAAACTGGTACACCTCCTAAAATACTCTTGCTGCTTAGAAACGGGTAAATTATTTACATAAATTTTCCTTATTTGGGGAAAAAATGGTAATTACTCGGGTTTGAACTCCTGCGCAAAGGTAAATTCATCTGTTCTGGCTGCATATTTGAGGCCTTTTCGCAACGCCCATGTAGCATATTGATGGTGGAGCGGGATAACCGCATAATCGCGCAAAGCCACGCCCATGGCCTTTTTAGCAAAATCACGGCGCTTAGTATCGTCCACTGATGCTAAGGAGCTACGGATTAAATCATCTAGCGCCGGATTACTGTATTTGCCCCAGTTCCAGCTGCCCCAGCCCGTTTCTGGATTTGCTGTTCCGAGCAAAGTCCGTAAAGCAAAATCACCTGCCACGCTGCCCCAGCCTAACAAGGCAATGCTGAATTCGCCCTTGGAGGCTTTGGGGAAATATACCGCCAGCGGCATCGTTTCTACTTTAGCTTGTATGCCGATTTTGCTTAAAAATTGCGCCACGGTTTGTACTATTTGTTCGTCATTGATGTAGCGATTATTCGGGCCATGCAGAGTGATATTAAAACCGTTGGGATAACCAGCTTCTGCCAGTAATTTTTTTGCTCCTTCAGGGTCGTAAGCTTCGACCTTAACGGTATCGTCATACCCCAAAATGCCTGGCGCTACGATGTTAGAAGCAGGGACTGCCAAACCTTCTAAAACGCGGTCACTTAGGGCCTGGCGATTAATCGCTTTAGAAATTGCTCTGCGCACGCGGATATCGTGTAGTGGATTGGTGGTTAAAGGCTTGCCTGCTTTATCCGTAATATCAGGAGATACATGGGCTTGTTGATCGAGTGCCCAAAAAATCGTGCGCCAAGAAATTTTTTGTTCTAATTTAACTTTGACGTTCGTTTTTAATTTAGGTAAGTCGGCAGGCGGCACGCTCTCAATTGCATCTATATCGCCCGCCAGCAGGGCTGCTACCCGGGGTGCGCCGCTGGTCAGTATGCGCAAAGTCACTTTATCCCAATGAGGTTTTTCGCCCCAATAATTGTCGTTGCGTACCAGTTCAATACGATCACCACGCTTGGCGCTAACGAATTTAAATGGCCCGGTACCGATCAGCGCTTTGCCTGTATTAAAGTCGTCTGTACTGGCATTTTGTGCGACTTTTTTTGACACGATAAAAATCGAATTAACATCTAAAGGCAAGGGGCCGTATGGGGTCGCAGTCTTCAAGCGTACCGTGTAAGCATCAACCGCCTGTTTGCTGACAATTTGTTTGGTGTAACTGGTAAATGAGCCGGGGCTATTGAGGATAGTGGCAGGGCGATCAAGTGAGAAAATGACGTCTTCTGCAGTCAGTTCTGTGCCGTTGTGGAACTTGACTCCATGGCGCAATTTGAATTCCCATGTCAGTGGGTCAATCGCTTTCCATGAGGTTGCCAAGCCGGGAACCAGTTGGCCATTGCTATCCAGATTGACCAAAGCATCAAAAATATGGAAAGCGAATGCGTTATTCGGGCCGCTATTTAAATAATGCGGATCGAAGGACGTTACGTCCGCCGCCAGACCTACACGTAAATGTAAATCTGCGGCGATACCTGGGGTGCTCCAGCTCAGCGTTAAGGCCAACAAACTGGCCGTACAAATAGCTAAGTACGTTTTTTGCTTGAGCGGGATGGCTCGGGCTAATGCAGAGGTGATTCGTTTAAAAATACGCATAGGGTTCTCTATCTTTTTAAGACTATGCCCGCTGGTGCCAGAATGTTGATTGGCCGTTGCTGAGCATTGAGGTTTTTATCGTTATCAGGACCTACTTAAACTGCCTCAGCGAGCCTGTGCTTCTTCGTCATATGCGTGCACATGCAGGCGTATTTTTGATGATGTACGTGGGCACGACTGCTGCTGACTATTTTCGTAACTCCTGATGAGACTATTTCTTTTGAAAATAATCTTAATTTGTCGCCAGCATAAAGTAAAAGACCAAATATGTTTTGCGATAACCATTTTTCGACTATGGGTTGAAGTATGTGTTTGCGCCTGTTGATGCTTAGATAAACCTAGTTATGTTGAATTTGCAATGCGTTTGGCTTGTGGTAGTGTGGTAGCTTATTCATGTTTTATTTTGGTTTTGCTCCAGTTTCGCTACGGAATTTCTTCTTTGTGTAAGCCGATCATTTTTGTAATACGCCGCTATTTTTTAGCGTTGATTAATACAGCCGATATCTAGGAATATGAAATGCCTCTTCAAATAGTATCTCGCTTAAAAATTCGCTCACAAACTAATGTGCAAGGTTTAGCTATCAGCGTTGCTATGGCTGGTTTGCTCTTATCCACAATTTCTTGCAGCGCTACTCCTGCTACCGACATGAACGATAAAAAAGCTGCTTCAGTTGCCACCCCCGCCACCTCTGCCACTTCTGCGGTGTCTGAGGTTGCGCCAACGACGATCATACTGAGCTATCGCCAAGCAACCAAGCTTGCCAAACAGGGCATGACGATAGAGGTGACCGAGGTTACTGACAGTCGTTGCCCGCCAAATACGCGTTGTGTTTGGGCAGGGCAGGCAACAGTGAGTTTTAAAGTCAGTCAGCCCGGCACGCCGGAAGCATTGCTGGTGGTTGGCACCCCCGCACCAGCGGCAATGAATTTGCCGGCAGACGCTAATTACGGCGGATATCGATTTTCTTTAGTGAATCTGGAGCCGAAGAAAGTCGCCGGAGAGAATGTAGCGCCCGAGGCGTATAAGGCTGAAATCATAATGAGTAAAGCGGACGCTGCGAAGTAAAACGCTTGCGGTTTTAATTCAGATTTTCAGTACGGATTTTTATGAAGCTGTAAAGTGATAATGAATATACTCTCATATAGTATATTTTATCGTCCAATCAAAGTCTGGACAATTGACTATATTTATAAAAATCGAGGGGGAGTATCTATTATTTAGCTATTCTTATTGATGTTTTTTTACGATTTTTTCACTAATTAGCGATCAATTTTTTTCTGGTAAAAAAAGACGAAAAAAATGCCACCGGTCTAGCTATTACGACCGGTGGCATTTTTTATTTGCGGCGAAATGAATCGCCTTTTTGCTATATTTTAATTGCAGCTTAAGTACAGCTTGGTTATGTCTTAACTACGTCTTAGTTACGAATCACGCGCTTGTATTCGTTAGTCCGGGTATCGATTTCAATCATATCGTCCTGGCTAACAAACAACGGTACTTGAACGCTGTGGCTATGCGCTTCAATCGCATTTTCAATCTTGGCTTCTTTCAATACGTTGCCTGATGTGTTGCCTTTAACTGCTGGCTCTGAATACACAACTTGGCGAACGATCGTTGTTGGCAGTTCGACCGAAATCGCTTTGCCATCATAAAAAATTGCTTCGCATTCCATGCCATCTTTGAGGTAATGCAGGGCATCGCCCAAATTTTCTTCTTCGATCTCAAACTGCTCGTAGTCAGCGTCCATAAATACATACAAAGGATCAGCGAAGTAAGAATATGTGACAGGCTTTTTATCCAGTACAACAACGTCAAATTTGTCGTCGCCGCGGAATACGTTTTCCTGAGGGCTGTTGGTCAGCAGATTCTTCATCTTCCACTTGTAGGTGAAGCCCGTGCGGCTGGAGCCATTGACATCAGAACGCAGAACGATCATCGGCTTGCTGTCGACCATAATAATGTTGCCAACACGAATTTCTTTTGCAGGTTTCATAGTGAATATACGTAAAAAGGTGGTTGCATAAAAATCATCTGTCACTTGCTGGTGTCAGTTACTGTCGTCACTGATTGGCTACGATAGATAATGAGCCTTGCAAGCCTACATCTGACTGAATTAGATAAGTCGTTTTAAAATACGTCGAAAATTAACCGCGTATTTTAACCTATTTTAGCCACAGCTAAACTGCCGCTTGCTGAATCGCCTTAGTAAACTTGAGCAAATTGGTGCTTAAATCCCCATTTTCTAATAATTGCTGTCGCCAATGATTAGATATTTCAGCAATTTTTGGTATGTCAGCCCGGAATCGTGGCCAGATATTTCCGCAGCTATTGGCCAACAAGTGACTATCTTCCATTTTTGCAGCGCCATTCCAGGCTAGAAAGAACTCAATCAAACTTTTTGCTGTAGTTTCCGCATTAGTTTCTGCACCTGCACCTGCACCTGCACCTGCACCTGCACCTGCACCTGCTGCTGTACCTACATAGCGTTGCAAAAACGCGTTCAATTTAACGTGATGTAAGTTTTCGTCTTGCGGATAGATGTGCCAGATAAAAGGTTTGCCCGCCCATTGTGCGCGGACGAAAGAGTCTTCTCCGCGAACAAAATTCAGATCACATGCCCACAGCAATTTATCGTAATCAGCTTGGGGGATAAATGGCAACACACGCACAGTTAATGCGCCTCGCGTTGCGGATACGCCAGCCTTTGGCTCTTGTCCTATAAACGCAGCAATCGCATCGGCAGCAACACCATCTGGTACCAGACAAGTCATTGCCACGTCACTTTGTTGCCAAGTATTAAGCAATGCAGACACTGGCGCTTGCGGATAGCAAAACAGGGACACTTTCAGCGAGCTCATCTCGCTCTCTGTAACGCCAAATTGGCCAAGAAAAGCTGCCATTTCAGTTTGATCAGATTGAAATTCTTGACGTTGTTGCTCCAAGTTTGATTCTAGTAGCAAACCGCCAGTTTTGTTCGTAAATCCCGGGAAGAAAAAATATTTGGTCAGCGGCAGTCTTGGATGCGGGGACGGCAGAGTATGGCAACCTTCCACCCATTCTTCAGCGGTAAGACCCTCCAGATTGAGCCATACCGGACGCGGATTGCATTCTGCCATCGCCGCAATATACGCTGGCGGTATGTCACAGGCAAAAAATTCAATCACAATATCTGATATCTCATCGGCGACAAATACACCGTCTTGATCGCGCCAATGTTGTACTGTCACGTTCGCAATTTTTTGTCGGTCGAGGTCAATGGCAACCTCAGGGCAAATCCGCTGAAAACTCCGTAGATCGTCGACCCATAAAGTGACTTGGATGCCATGCTCTTGTTCTAATTGTTTGGCAAAGCGCCAGCAAATCCCTATGTCTCCATAGTTATCTACGACTTTACAAAACAATGCGAGAGTTGGTGTAGGATGTTTTTTTGAGGGGATTTCTAAAGACATTTTTTGATGGTTGGATTTTTGATGCTTAACTTTGATTACTTTGCCGATCTCTCAAGCGCTATTTGAAATACTGTTTTGAATACTATTTCAAATACTCTCATCGGTAATGATTTTTCCATTCACGTAAAGCACCAAAATTGCTGGCATCGTCTTGGCCGGCAGTAATTTTTCCAGCGGCGATCAGGCGCGCTTGAATAGATGCCTCTCTGATGCGCATAAAAGGATTAGTTTGTTTTTCTAATCCGATCTGACTAGGGACGGTCGGAATACCATGATCGCGCTTATCTTGCTCGCGCTGGATGCGTTCAACTAGAGCGAGATTCTCAGGCTCGACTTCTTTGGCGAAACGTAGATTAGACATCGTATATTCGTGCGCGCAATACACAGCAGTGTCATCTGGTAAGGATGCTAATTGATCGAGTGATGTCAACATTTGTGCTGGTGTACCTTCAAATAAACGGCCGCAGCCGCCAGCAAACAAAGTATCTCCACAAAACAGCCAGTGCTGCTCTTTGGCGAAGTAAGCAATATGACCCAAAGTATGTCCAGGTACCTCTAACACTTGTAGTTTTAAATTGATGCCGGGCAGCGTAATTTCGTTACCTTGATTTAAGTGCTGAGTTACCGCTTGTATATTGTCATTTGCGGGGCCGAATACGGGTACGGATAGATGTCTGAGCAAGGCCGGGACGCCGCCGATATGATCTTGATGATGATGAGTTAGCACAATTGCTGACAAGCGTAAATTATGCTCATCCAGTGCGGCCAAGATAGGCGTTGCGTCACCAGGATCAACCGCTACTGCATAGGTACCATTGTGTATTAGCCATAGATAGTTGTCGTCAAATGCCGGGACAGTCAATATACTAAGGGCTCGGTTTTTTGTAAGCTCGCTGGCGGACACAATTGCCCCATTTGTACTAGTTGCACTAAGCATAAATTCCACAATGAATACAGATAAAAATTCCATTATAGACCTAGGCACCTGGCTAGCACAGCCGTCCGGTGCTTACATCATGCAGTGGGAGCAAGCTTTGCTGGATCGTTTGACGGTGGATATTTTTGGCTTCAATGCTTTGCAGATTGGTTTGCCACAAATCGATGCTCTAAGCGCCAGCCGTATGCCGAATAAATGGCGTACCAATAACGTCTTAATTCCACTCCAAGAGAATACTGTTGTCATCACAGGCAATACTCAAGCGGAACAGAAAAATAGCCGTTCGCCTATTGTTGTAACACATGATTTTTGCGAATTACCATTTCATTCGCAAAGTATCGATTTAGTGGTGTTACCTCATGTACTGGAATTTGTGGCCGAGCCCCATCAGGTCTTGCGCGAAGTAGAGCGGATTTTGATACCAGAGGGGCGCGTCATTATTTGTGGCTTTAATCGCGCAAGTTTATGGGGTGCAAGGCAGGCAGCGGGACGCATCGGTAAAAGTTATTTTTTACCGGAAGAAGGCGATTTTATTAGTGTGCCGCGTATGAAGGATTGGCTAAAATTACTTAATATGGAAGTCAATCATGCCGATTTCGGATGTTATGCGCCTCCATTTCGCACAGAAAAATGGCTCAACCGTGCCAGATTGATAGAGAATGCTGGTCAGCGCTGGTGGCCGTATTTCGGCGCGGTATACGCAATACAAGCAATTAAACGAATTAAAGGAATGCATTTGATTGGCCCTGCATGGAAGCACAAACGAGCAGCCTTAGGCAATGCCGTGCCGGTGGCCAATCGCAGCAAAAAAAATGGATAAGATAGAAATTTTTACAGATGGTGCCTGCAAAGGTAATCCTGGTCTTGGTGGTTGGGGAGCGTTACTAATCGCAGGCGAAAAAGAGAAAGAATTATTTGGCGGTGAGCGGAATACCACCAATAATCGGATGGAGCTGATGGCTGTGATCCAAGCTTTGGCTGTGCTGAAAAGACCATGCCAGATTGTGCTGCATTCAGATAGTCAGTACGTGTTAAAAGGCATCACGGAATGGATACAAGGCTGGAAGGCGAAAGGCTGGAAAACCGCTTCTAAGGCACCTGTAAAAAATGTCGATTTATGGCAGCAACTGGATGCTGCCCGCAGTGTTCATCAGATCGAATGGAAATGGGTCAAAGGACATGCCGGGCATCCGGGTAATGAGCGTGCGGATCAACTGGCGAATCGTGGCGTAGAAACTGTGAGATGAAGTGGCAATGCGCAATCAGCGAGAAGCTAGCGAGAGGCCAGCGAAAAATTTGCAAGAAATCAGCGGCACGTTTTTTGCGTAAGATAGTTGCATTCTGCAAAATCACATTCGTTTGCGCCGACCCGGTGCATTTTTATTGATGAGATCTAAGTGAGTAAGACACAAACTAGTTCAGTCCGAGGGATCGTTGTCGGCCTATTGTGCCTGATTAGCGTCTCTGCATTTGCGCATGATGGTGTGCATCATGACACCATGGGCTTTGTAGAAGGGTTTATGCATCCCTTTTCTGGTCTTGATCATTTGCTGGCAATGGTAGCGATTGGCTTATGGGCTGCACAAAACCGGCAATCGGCGCTTTGGGTTTTACCATTGAGTTTTCCGTTAATGATGATCGCAGGTGCGCTGCTCGCGCGATCCGGTGTCGCTGTACCGATGGTAGAAACGGGGATCGCGAGTTCACTTGCCATACTAGGTTTGCTGATTGCATTTGCAGTCAAGATGCCGGTCTGGCTGGCTGCAACGATGGTGTCTGTCTTTGGCGCATTACACGGCTATGCACATGGTGCTGAAATGTCGCCCAATGCTTCGATTGCGATGGCTGGTGCAGGTTTTGTACTAGCGACTTTGTTACTGCATATTACTGGATTGAGTATCGGCTTATTTGCCAACAGTGCGCGGATGAAGTCACTGATCCAGCTTGGTGGCTGCGGTATTGCATTGACGGGAGCTTATATGCTGGCGGTTTAATTCGCCGGAGATGATTGACTGTGGGTTCACATCGGTAAAAAGGACTATGAAAATTCATAGTCCTTTTTCATTTTGTCGTCACTGGTAGTTAACCGAGATTTCCCATTAGGCGTACCAAAGGTGCTATTTGAGTGCTGACGGCGCATTTTCGGTTATTTCCGATGCTCTTTGTTGCTGCTCATGGCTAGCCATGAGCGTCTTATTTACAATAAACTCAGACCAAAACTGCCTCGAAAAATACATCCGTCATCAACTCAAATCCTAATAGAAAATCTCAGTTTATTTCAAACTTAGCGCAAATTCGGTTTAATACTCAGTATTAAACAAATGCTCCAGCCCTTGTAAAAACTGATGCACATGATAGCCATCGACCAGGCCATGATGCACAAAAGTCGCAACAGGCATCATGAGTTTGCCATCTTGTTGAAAGCACTTTCCAACTGAAATTTTGGGGACGCTGTCCTTACCATCCAGATGGCGGGCATGTGTCAACCCTGTAAAACTGATCCACGGCATGGCTGAAAAATGTATCACGTCGTTACGGTTGGTATCTTCACTCAAACACAAGCCACTCGTCTCTTTAATTTTTTGCATAGACTCTTTTGCACCAAGCGTAAACTTGCTGAAGTCGGTATCAAAATTGATCTGACAAAAACCAAAAGTGTGATCCGCACGATCAATCGTAGCATTGGCGTGGATGATCGAATA
This sequence comes from Undibacterium sp. GrIS 1.8, assembly GCF_040544445.1. Lineage (NCBI taxonomy): Bacteria > Pseudomonadati > Pseudomonadota > Betaproteobacteria > Burkholderiales > Oxalobacteraceae > Undibacterium > Undibacterium sp. GrIS 1.8. The sequence goes on from NZ_JBEONQ010000023.1 coordinate 60,763, forward strand.
ATCAATCACCTTGCCCGACTCAATCCTGTAGCGCATTGCCTCGGTTTGGTTAACTGCTTGTAATATGCTGTGCAGGTAGAAAAGAAAAAAAGATTGCTGTTGCTCTTTGCAATGTTGATAGGCGAGAGAACAATCGATGTTTGCTACCAACCCATGAAAAGGCTCATCTAGTTTTGAAAAAAACTCAAAGTGTTCTCGCCTGTTCCAGGTGGATAATTCTATGATTTTATTCATGCCTTCTTCCGTTCACTACATTTAATTTAGTCAGAAAATAGTCAAAAACTGAGACGAAAAAATAGGGCAGTGTTTGCCCCATTTACTTTAAACAGTCATATTTTTAAGCTGTTTTTTCAAGCTATTTCAGCAATGATCTGTTCCAGCTTTACTGTGTCTGCGCAGAAGGCGCGTATACCTTCGGATAATTTTTCGGTTGCCATCGCATCTTCATTTAACTGGAAACGGAAAGTTTTTTCATTCAGACTGATTTTTTGCAGATCAGAAGCTAATGCCGTTTCTTTGTTTAATTTTGCGCTGATCGTGCTGGTCGTATCGGCTAATTTTTGCAGCAGATCTGGACTGATCGTCAGTAAATCACAACCGGCTAACTCCAGTATTTGCGATGTATTCCGGAAGCTGGCGCCCATAATTTCTGTGTCATAGCCAAACTTGCGATAGTAGGTATAAATCTTTTTTACTGACAGGACGCCAGGATCATCGGCGCCGAAAATTTCTTGTCCTGTTTGCTTTTTATACCAGTCGTAGATGCGCCCCACAAACGGGGAGATCAATTGCGCACCAGCCTCGGCACATGCAACTGCTTGCGGCAAGCAGAATAGCAAAGTCATGTTGCAGCGGATACCTTCTTTTTCCAGAATCTCTGCTGCACGTATGCCTTCCCATGTGGAGGCAATTTTGATCAAAATACGTTCGCGGGTAATGCCTGCTGCTTCGTATAAACCAATGAGTTTGCGCCCTTTGGCAACCGTGGCTTCTGTATCAAAAGATAAGCGTGCGTCTGTTTCAGTAGAGACTCGGCCCGGGACGATGTTCAAAATTTCTAAACCGAAAGCGACGAGCAAATGATCGATGATGTCATCGCTTGCTTTGCCAGTATGTGCACTGACAATTTTTTCTAACAAGGGACGATATTCTGCTTTCTGGACGGCTTTTAGTATCAGCGACGGATTGGTCGTCGCATCTTGTGGCGCATAGGCTTTCATGGACTGAAAATCGCCTGTGTCGGCAACTACAGTTGTGTACTTTTTAAGTTGTTCTAGCTGATTCATCATGATTTATTTTAAAGCTCTGAAAAATTAAGATTTAGGACTTACGCAAAATTGTCCCAGCAAGGCGTAGCGACGAAGATAGTACTTTGGTACAGCTAGGAGCTATAACGCAGCTGGGGTGGTTTTGCGTAAGTCCTAAGATTAATAAAAAACCGAGATACTTCCTATAAGCCAACCAGGACATTTGCTGCATCACCAGATTTTGCAACGATATCACCGATGACGGCAGCATCAAAAAAATTGTCTGCTTTAAATAAAGCCAATACATCCTCCACCGCATCGGCCGAGCAGGAAACTAATAAGCCTCCCGAGGTTTGCGGATCGCTGAGCAGCGCCTGTTGAACTGGGCTGATACCCTCCGCCAACACAACATCATGTCCGTAAGCATCCCAGTTGCGAGCGGAGGCACCCGTGATAAATCCGGCCTCTGCCAATTGCTGCACATCTGGTAGAAGCGGTATGTGCGACATCGTCAATTGGGCGGACACATTCGCGCCACGACAGACTTCTAACAGGTGTCCAAGCAAACCAAAACCTGTGACATCGGTGACTGCGTGTACTGCACTCATATTTGCTAATGCCATGCCAGGCCGGTTGAGCTTGGTGGTATTGGCAATCATGCTGGCATAACCTGCCTCGTCTAGTGCTTGCTTTTTGAGCGCTGCTGACAAAATGCCCACACCCAGCGGTTTGCCGAGAATGAGTTTGTCGCCGACTTTGGCATCGGCATTACGTTTGACTTTGGAGGGATGCACTAAACCGAGTACGACTAAACCATAAATCGGTTCGACTGAATCAATCGTGTGACCGCCCGCAATCGGGATACCTGCCTCAGCACAAATGGATTCTCCACCCGCAATGATTTTGCCGATGACCTCAATTGGCAATTGATTGATAGGCATGCCAACCAGCGCCAGCGCCATAATCGGAGTGCCGCCCATCGCATACACGTCGGAGATAGCGTTGGTGGCAGCGATGCGACCAAAGTCATATGGATCGTCCACGATCGGCATGAAAAAATCCGTGGTGGCTATGAGTGCTTGCTCGTCATTGAGTTTATACACGGCAGCGTCATCGGCGGTTTCTATGCCCACCATCAGGGCAGCCGGCACGGGGAAGCCAGTCGATTTTTTTAAAATCTCAGACAAGACGCCTGGCGCGATTTTGCAGCCGCAACCGCCACCATGTGAAAAAGAGGTAAGCCGTATCGGGGATGCTGGTGCCTCGGATAATACTGTTGATGTCATATAAATTGAGTAATGAGAATCGCGTAGGTTTTATCAGTGATGACAAAGTTGAATTACAGGCACCATACTAAACGAGATGCACAGCCTCTGTCCAAAGCTGTACAGTGATACTCACTATAAGTGCTTGCAGAGCATCGTTGAAGCACCTGGCAAGGTAGGACTACGCAAAAACGTCCTAGCTGTGTTGCGGCACCTAGCTATACATTAAACTACTGCCTTCGTCGCTGCGCCTTTGCCGGGATAACTTTGCGTAAATCTTATAGTGTATTGATGTTATCAAGCTTGTAGTAGGAGCAGTTTATGAGTTTTTTTTGATGAGGTGTGCGTCAGTCGATATGCCGCAATTATTTTTGGTATTAAATATACTATGGGGATGTATATTTTAATCGTCCATATAGTAATTGGACAGTAGGCAGTATTTATGGATTTTGGTAGGGGAGTATATTATTTTTGAGTCTCAGCGGATACTCTGAGACGGGCGAGATTACTTTTTTACGTTTACTTTTGATGTCCATAAAAAAAGCGACCACAAGGGTCGCTTTTGTTCGCTGCCGACAAATATTTGCCGATACATTTACCAGTATTAACGATCGCCAAATGAGCGACGTGCATTGCCAGTATCGCCAGTACGATTACCTTTGTAACCACCTTCGCTGCGTGGCGCGCCGCTGGTGCTGCCAGCTGGTTTGCTGAATGTGCGTTGTGCTGGTTTGTTCGCGCCATAACCACTACCTTCGCTACGATTGCCGTTCGCGCTGCTGCTGTTGCCAGAGCCAGCGTTATTGCCGCGATAGCCACCACCACTGCTGTTGCCACGGCTGTCGCCTGGACGCCAGCCGCTTGGCTTGCGTGCAGCACTATGCGATGTAGATGCTGTTTTCTTAGGCTCAAAGCCTTCGATAATTTCGACAGGAATCAATTGCTTAGTGAAACGTTCGATACGCTTAACGTTGATACCTTCAGCATGATTTACCAGAGAAATTGCAACACCATTGCGACCAGCGCGGCCAGTACGGCCAATACGATGGACGTAATCTTCCGGGAACTTAGGCAAGTCGTAGTTGAATACATGTGTAATCGCTGGAACGTCAATACCGCGAGCAGCAACGTCAGTTGCCACCAATACGCGGACTTGTCCACGACGCAGAGAATCTAATGTGCGGTTACGTGCACCTTGATGCATGTCGCCATGCAAAGCGGCAGCAGCAAAACCGGCGATGTTTAAACGATCAGCAATGGTATCTGCATCACGTTTAGTCGCAGTAAAGATAACAGCCTGATCAACCGTTTCGTCACGCAACAAATGGTCGAGCAAACGATTTTTGTGAGACATGTCATCAACAAAGTGGACTTTTTGCTTGATGTTCTCATGCTTACTTGCAGAGCCAGCGATCTGAATGACCATAGGATCTTTAGTGATACGGCGTGCCATGTTACCGACTACGCCATCCAATGTTGCAGAGAACAACATGGTTTGACGTGTTGCTGGTGTTGCTGCAACGATTTTTTCGATGTCGTCAATAAAGCCCATATCCAACATGCGATCGGCTTCGTCTAATACCAAAATTTCTAATTCGGAGAAATCAATTTTGCCGGATTCCATATGGTCGATCAGACGACCTGGAGTAGCGACCAGAATTTCTGGGTTGCGGGATAATAATTGCATCTGCTTTGGATAAGGCATGCCACCCAAAATCGACACTGCTTTAACGCGCTTCATATAGGCGCAGTATTTGTCAGTTGCTGTCGTTACTTGTAGAGCCAATTCACGTGTCGGTGTCAGTACCAACATTTTTGGTTTTGCAGCAACAAAGCGCGGGCGATCACCGCGTGCACGTGCTGATTGTTGCGCTTGGTTTGGCGTTTTGCCGGCCGCTTCTAAGTCGGTTTCTGCTGCACTTGCAAACTTGTGCAAGGCTGGCAACATGAAGGCGGCAGTTTTGCCTGAACCAGTTTGTGAAGATACCAACAAATCACGACCACTAATCGCAGCAGGAACAGCTTGTTCCTGAACGCTTGTAGGTTTTGTATAACCAGCGTCAGTCAGGGCGCGGATAACGGACGTGTGTAGGCCTAATGCTTCAAAAGTCATTCTAATCTTTCGTTAAAAATCAGCGCAGTGCAAATACAATGCGCGTAAAAAAGCAACGCTAACCAAACGAAATGAACAAAGAATACCAAGAAGGAAACGATGAAATTTCGGCACAAAAAGCTTTGCGCCGGGATGATGTCCAAAAGGTCGTACTGGACATGCAGGGCGGGAGGGCTTTTACATCGCATCATTTGTGATGTCACAAATGTGCAGGGTTTGCGGTGCTGCAAATTAATATTTAGTACACTGAAACTTGTGCTGCAGTGCAAAAACGTGACAATACAGTATTTCTGTAGAAAAAGCACGGATTTGTGATTGAAGGCAATGAATAAATCCAATTTGTCAGATTAACCGTATTATTTTCCGCAGCTGGATTTCCATTGCGGCATTAAATTGCCATTTGCGTGAAATTGATAACGCTGCTCTTGCCAGCCAAGTGCATACATCGCAAGCACTTGGTCGTAATAGGCGTCTGGCTTTATGAGTAAAGCAGAAATCCTCAGGTTTTGTTCTTCCCATGCTTTTTTATAACCGATAGTTTTTAAAAACGGTAGCATCGCAGCCGAGAATCCGGTGGAGCCGGGTTTGTTGATTTCTCCGGTGCTCACGTTAATAAATTCTGGCGGAAACGCTTTGTTCTCCACCAGGCTTGCCATAGGTTTGAGCGCTGTAAGAAGCGCTTTTTTATATGATTCCTTCTCTGGCAACATACCTGCCCATAAATAGACACGGATCGCATTGTAGCCGCCGTTACCTTTTTCCTGACCTTGGCTATCGATAACATATCCTTTCGCGCTGTCATAAATAATCCAGTCCGGGCTATAACCTTTGGGTGACGCACCGATAATGATTTGCGCCGAGGAATGCAATAACTTTTCCCAGCGTTCATCCTGACCATTATTGGCAAACCAGCGCATGACTTGGATTGGTGTGTAGCTAGGGTTGAGCTTCCAGCTGCTTGTTGTCGGCGTAAACCCCGATGGTGCTGGCAATAGACTCAGTCCTAGCTTTGGCAGGTCTGCGGTTTCTTCTCGCAGAATACGTTTACCGATTAATGTTGATAATGCCGTGTATCGTTTGTCATTCCAGAGAGTGCCTGCTTGACCCAAGGTATAGGCGAGCCAGAGATCGGCATCTGATGCAGAATTCTGATCAATTACACCCCAACTACCATCGTCTTTTTTACCCCAATACCAGGCCGGTAAACGCGCGGTAAGATCGCCGCCGGCCAGGTTTGCTTCTGTCCATCTTAATAAGAAATCAAAGCTCTTCTTATCATTAGCGACCAGGGCAAAAAATAGTCCATAAGCTTGCCCTTCGGAGGAACTATGAAAGCGCGGTGTGCTGGCATCAACGACCCGTCCGCCTTCATTAATAAAATTCTTCTTGAACGTCTCCCAAGCTGGCCAATTTCTAAACTCAGTCGAGTTTTTTTCACAATTACTGGCGGCGATTGCTGTCTTTGGCAAGAATGAAATGAATAAAACCAATAAACTAAAACTGCTAATAGCGAATAGCAATCGTAGCAAGCGAGCAAAAATTTTTTCACAAGTGTTGTGTGGTACGACCAATGCTTGATTGGGCTTGGCGCTCTTCGTGCCAAATTGAGGGGCTGGTACGGCAGTCATAGTCTTGTTTCAGGAAATTGCTTGGTCTGGTAGCATGCGTATGCATTTGTTGGCATTTAACCTCTAGTCGAACTTACGTAAAACGACTTACGCAAATCGGCTTACGCAAAATTTTCCCAGCTGCAATGCAAAGTCTAGCCGAACTAAAGTACTGTCTTCGCTGCTAAGTCTTGTTGGGATATTTTTTCGTAAGTTATACCTAGTTTATATTGAAAGAGTCTGAAAATGAAAATCTTCCCTAGCTTTTTTACGGCGATATTTTTTACCCTCACCAGCTCGGTCGCACAGGTCGCTAACGCCGATACGATTACAGTTGCAGTTGCTGCCAATGTGCAGTACGTCTTTGATGATTTGAAATCTGAATTTAAAAAAGAAACAGGACACGATGTTCAGGGCACTTTTAATTCTTCCGGTAAGTTCGTCACGCAGATCATGAATGGTGCGCCGTTTGATGTGTTTTTATCTGCCGATATGGAGTTTCCTGAGAAATTATATAAAGCAGGTTTTAGCGTTGTGCCACCTAAAGTGTATGCCAACGGAGCCTTAGTCTTATGGACGATGAAGGATGTCGATCTGGGTGATTGGCAAGCGCTGTTAAGCAGTAAAGCGATTGATAAAATTGCGGTGGCCAATCCTAAGACTGCACCCTATGGTCGTGAGACGATGAATACGCTGCAATATTACAAACTGACTACGTCCTTGCAGCCCAAGTTGGTATTTGGCGAGAGTATTTCGCAGACCAACCAATATATACAGTCGCGTGCCGCTGACATTGGATTTACGGCCAAGTCGGTAGTGCTGTCGCCAGAAATGAAAGGCCAGGGCAAATGGATAGACGTGCCCAGCGCAAGTTATCAGCCGATCGCGCAAGGTGCGGTAATTCTTAAATACGGCAAAGACAATCATGCAAAAGTATCGCAACAATTTTTTGATTTTATCTATTCCGCCAAAGCACGCGCCATTTTTGAACGTTATGGTTATTTGCTTCCATGAATAAACTTCCCGGGCAGATCATCGCTATTGAAGCATATGGCAGCGTTGCGATAGTCGATGTGCAGGTTGGCGCACATCAGTTTACTGCGACCTTATTGGGTGCTACAGATCACCTTGAGGCATGGAAAACCGGGCAAGTTGTGAGCTTGCTATTTAAAGAAACCGAAGTCGCTTTAGCGAAAAATTTATCAGGCCAGATCAGTTTGCGTAACCGTATGGCCTCTACCATTACCGCTATCGAGTATGGCCAGTTGTTGACGCGTGTCTTGATAAATATGGATGGCTTTGAGCTAAGCTCAGTGATCACAACAAGATCGGCGCGCAGTTTGGCATTCGCAGTCGGTGATCAGGTCGAGGGTCTGGTTAAATCAAACGAGATGAGTTTATTCGTCGGGGATGTTTTATGAATTGGTTTGAATCTATGCCAGATTTGCAACCGCTCTGGTTGACTTTTCGACTGGCAGGATTGACGACTTGTATTTTGCTGGTAATCGGCATTCCGCTAGCGTTTTGGTTGGCGTACACCCCTAACCGTTTTAAACCCGTATTAGAAACCTTGGTTAGTATGCCCTTGGTCTTGCCGCCCTCGGTATTGGGATTTTATTTGTTGCTGGCGTTTAGTCCGCAGAATGCATTTGGTCATTGGCTGGAAATCGCGCTAGGGTGGAAACTGGTATTTAGTTTCGCTGGCTTAGTTGTTGGTTCGGTGATTTTTAGCTTGCCATTTATGGTGCATCCTTTGCAGTCTGGCTTACAAAACTTACCTATATCGCTGATCGAAGCATCGCGTACTTTGGGTAAGTCTGATCTGTATAGTCTGTTTCGTGTTTTGTTACCGAATTGTCGTTCAGCGCTGCTGTCCGGCATCGTTTTAAGCTTTGCTCATACCGTAGGTGAGTTTGGTGTGGTCTTAATGATAGGCGGGAATATTCCTGGTTTGACCAAGGTTGCCTCCATCGCTATTTATGATGAGGTTGAAAGCTTAAATTATGCAGCGGCACATTTCTACGCGATGATTTTATTCGTCATTAGCTTTGCGATTTTGTTACTCGTCTATGTCAATAACAAAAGAATGTTGAAGATGCTGTGATGATTAACATCAACCTACAAAAGCAGTTGCACAGCGCTAATGGTCACATGCAGCTGGATGTAAATATCGACATCAAGCGCGGTGATTTAGTCAGTCTGTTCGGCGTATCCGGGGCGGGCAAAACTACCTTATTGCGGATGCTGGCGGGACTGACTGTGCCCGATAGCGGTAGCCTGATTGTGGACGGCGTAACTTGGTTTGACTCGAGTAAAAAAATATGTCTGCTACCGCAGCAGCGGGAGATTGGTTTTGTTTTCCAGGACTATGCTTTATTTCCCAATCTGAGTGTGCGTGCTAATGTTGCTTATGCTGTAACGACGCAGCAAGCAGCCTGGGTTGATCAGTTATTAGCGATGACCGGTTTGACAGAATTACAGGATAGATTACCTGGTATTTTGTCTGGCGGCCAGAAGCAACGCGTTGCCCTGGCGCGTGCCTTAGCGAGAAAGCCCAAACTATTATTACTAGATGAGCCTTTATCCGCCTTAGATGTTGATATGCGCGCTCAATTGCAGGATGAGCTTGCGACCCTGCATCATCAGTCGGGCTTGACGACCATTTTGGTCAGCCATGACATGGGCGAAGTATTTAAATTGGCACAACAAGTACACGTGATAGAGCAGGGGACGGTAAAGCAATCAGGCTCGCCAGCGCAAGTATTTTTACAGCAGCGGGTGCCGGGACAATTGAATTTGCGCGCTCAGGTATTGGCGATACGCAAAGAAGAAGTAGTGTTTGTTTTGTCGCTGCTGGTTGGTCAGGACATTGTCGAAATCATTGCCTCACAAGATGAGGTAGATGGTTTGAAGACCGGTGATACGATCTTTATTTCGACCAAGGCATTCAGTCCACTCATTTTCAAATAAAAAAGGGAGCAGGCGCATTGACTGTGCCTTTGCTCCCTTGTTTTTAGCTGGAATGCTTATTCAGTGGTGATGCCCATTACATGCGAAAAGCCACCGTCAACATACGTAATTTCGCCAGTAATGCCAGCCGACAGATCGGATAGCAAGAAGGCTGCGGTATTGCCCACGTCGTCGATGGTCACATTACGGCGCAGGGGTGAATGTTCCGCCACAAATCCTAATAATTTACTGAAATCTTTAATACCGCTGGCGGCTAAAGTTTTGATCGGACCGGCAGAGATACCATTCACGCGGACGCCGCGCTTGCCCATCGATTCCGCCAGATAACGTACCGATGCTTCCAACGATGCTTTAGCTAAACCCATGGTGTTGTAGTTAGGAATCGCTTTGATCGCACCAAGGTAAGACAAGGTCAGCAGGGCAGCATCTTTACGCAGCATCGGTAATGCGGCTTTGGCTAGTGCAGGAAAACTGTAGGCGGAAATATCGTGGGCGATTTTGAATGACTCACGCGACAAACCATCTAAAAAATCACCTGCAATTGCTTCGCGCGGGGCAAAGCCAATTGCGTGCACCAGACCATCTAGACCATCCCATGATTTGCTTAAATCTGAAAATACTGCATTGATTTGCTCGTCGCTGCCAACGTCGCAATCAAATACCAGCGCGCTATCAAACTCTTTCGCAAATTCGGTAATCCTGTCTTTGAAACGCTCACCTTGATAAGTAAAAGCCAGCTCTGCGCCTTCACGATGACAAGCTTTGGCGATGCCATAAGCAATAGAGCGGTTTGAGAGCAAACCAGTGATCAGGATTTTTTTGCCTTGCAGAAATGCCATATTAACTCCATGGGGTAGTCCATTGTTTCTGCGGCTTACAGGCCAAAATGGATTGTGGAGGCGCATATTTATTGGACTAAGGTTATGGGAACTTCTAAAATCCATATCGAGTATCAGTTAGTAATCGATCTCGATCAATAGGTTTTAAAAAACTCCTTGGGTGTTCAGCGTTGAGATTGCCTTCGTTTTACTCGCATGCAACTGCGAACAAATTAGAGTAACTCCTCAACAGGACGGAATTGTAGATGGTAGTCGTCTAGTCGGCAAATTTTTTCACTCCTGTATCTGCCCAAAATTGGCGTTAGCTCCCACAGCAGTGAATCTGAGGTGGTATTCATCAGCTTATATACAGGTAAATATTGATACTCCCTATTAGTATATTTAATTATCCATAGAATTATTGGACAATAGGGCATATTTTATAAAAAATAGGGGGAGTATCTTTAATTTCTTCAATAAAACTTGTGCAAAACAAATGAGGTGCTAAAAACAATTGTCCGTTTTACGCAAGTTCCTACTTTCCCCCTAAGTCCGATGCAAGCAGATTGCCGAAGCGCTCAATTTAGTTTGTACACAAGTCTGCAAACTAAGCGTGTAAGCCGCGCGGGATCGCATTCAGCAAGGTCTTGGTATAAGCCTGCGTCGGATTGCGATATAGCTCATCTGAATTTGCCAGCTCCACGACTTTGCCCTTATTCATTACCATTACCTGATCTGCAATGTACTTCACGACGGCCAGATCATGGGAGATAAAGATATATGACAGGCCAAATTCTTCCTGCAAATCTTGCAGCAGGTTCAGTACTTGTGCCTGCACTGAGACATCTAGAGCGGATACCGATTCGTCGCAGATGAGTATTTCTGGCTTCATCGTCAGGCAGCGCGCGATGGCAATACGCTGGCGTTGTCCGCCGGAAAACTCGTGTGGATAGCGATGGAAGGCGATTGCTGGCAGGCCGACTTTTTCCAGCAAGGTATAGGCCATTTTTGCGCGTTCACTATCATTGGCACCTATGCTATGGATTTGCATGGGCTCCATCAAAATTTGTCCAACCGTGAAGCGTGGATTGAGCGACGCATAAGGGTTTTGGAAAATGATCTGGATACGGCGCTTGTACTGCATAAAATCTTTGTTAGACATGGATAAAATATCCTTGCCTTCAAAGATTGCCTGACCAGCCGTTGCCTGGTGCAAGCGCATCAACGTGAGGCCCACCGTTGTCTTGCCAGAACCGGATTCGCCGACGACACCCAGAGTTTTTCCGCGCGCCAGTTTGAAGGAAACATCTTCTACTGCCCGAAATTCTTTTTTGCCGAAGAAGCCTTCTCGGGTGTAAAAACTTTTACCCAAACCGCGTACATCGAGCACGATATCTTCGTCGCCGTTTAATCCACGCGGCCGCTCTTTATGTTCTATAACGATGCTGCCCGTTTTCTCGATATTGCTCATAAAATCTGCAATCACCGGTAAGCGCCATGGACGCGAATCTAGGGATGGGCGGCAATGCAGCAGCGCCTGGGTATAGGTATCCTTTGGTGCCTGGAATATCTGTTTGACATCGCCAGCTTCGCGGATTTCGCCGCTGCGCATGACGATCACTTTATCGGCAATCTCGCCAACCAATGCCAGATCATGGGTAATAAACAGCACGGACATATTGTGCTTTACCCGTAATGCCTCGATCAGATCGATGATTTGTTTTTGTATCGTGACGTCGAGCGCGGTTGTCGGCTCGTCCGCGATCAGCAATTTAGGTTCGCAGGCAATTGCCATCGCGATCATCACGCGCTGTTGCTGCCCGCCGGACATCTGGCTAGGGTAAGCGTCAATTTTATTAGCAGGGTCGGGGATGCCGACTTCTTCCAATAAGGCGATGGATCTTGCTCGCGCTTGCTTGGCGTTCATCCCCATATGTAGTTGCAAGACTTCGCCGATCTGGAAGCCGACCGTAAACACTGGATTCAACGAGGTCATGGGCTCCTGAAAAATCATGGAGATGTCTTTGCCACATAATTGGCGACGTTCTGCGAGGCTTAAATCAAGCAGGCTGCGGCCTTCAAATGTGATCTTGCTCTCTTTCGCAATACTGGAGGTATCGGGTGGTAGCAACCCCATGATTGCCAGTGAGCTGACGGATTTGCCGCTACCAGACTCACCGACCAGAGCGACGGTAGAGTTGCGCGGAATATCGAAAGAAATCCCTTTGACAGTTTCTACGCTTTCTTTTTTATTGATACGGAAAGAGACGCGCAGATTTTCAACTTTTAATAATGATTCTTGGCTCATGGTCTGTCCTTATTTCAGCTTAGGGTCGAGCGCATCGCGCAAGGCATCGGTGAACAGCGAGAAGGCTGTTACCAGCACCGCCATGGCTGCGGTCGCAGCCACTAGCTGCCACCATTTACCCAAGATTAGTTCGTTTTGTGCTTCATTGAGCATACTGCCCCATGACACCACACCGACCGGGACACCAAAACCGAGGAAACTCAAAATCACTTCAGACTTAATAAATCCGACTACCAGAATAGATACTTGCACCAGAGCCACATGACTGACATTCGGGAAGATATGAATAAACATTTTACGGAAATGTGATGCGCCAATCGCGTCTGCTGCCCAGACGTATTCACGATTTTTATGCTTCATGTATTCAGCCCGGATCAGACGGAAAGGTCCAGTCCAGCCGGTAAATGCCAGAATCAAAATGATGGTCGTCACACCTTTTTGTTGCAACACGGCGGCGACCGACAAGATCAATAGCAAGTAAGGGATAGAGGTAAAGATGCTATAGAACCAGTTAAACAGATCGTCCACACGACCACCAAAATAACCGGAGATAGCACCGAATAAGGTCCCTAGCAAAGTCGCCAGAAAAGCCGCTACCAGACCCACCACAATCGAAGTTTCTGCTCCCTTAATCGTTTTCTTAATGATGTCATGACCCCATTTATCTGCACCAAAGGGGAGGGTTGGTACCCGTTCTGCGACGACCGCTTTGCCTTTTTTCGCCAGCTCGGTATAAATTTCTTTCATCTCTGTTGCCAGAGGATCGGGAACACCGTATTCATTGGCGCTAGGCGGTTGTTGATTGCCCGGCGTTTTACGCAGTTCGCGCAAAACATCCGCTAACGGATCAAGCGGGTTTTCTGGTGGTGGTGCTTCGGCTTTTGCTGCTTCAGTTTTCACGGCATCAGCGCCGATAAAACCGGGCGGTGCATAGCTCATCGCGATTTCTTGCTCCCAGTCAGAGGCGATTAAGCCACTGGCGGAGAGCACCAGCACGACTAAAAAAGCTGCCACAACGGACATGGCAATCATGGCGATTTTGTCTGCTCGTAAGCGACGCCATGCTAAGGCCCACAAACCTGGAGAAACTGTTTGATCAGTTGAGTTTTTTGAATTCATTGAATTTGTTGATATTGACGTCGACATTCTCTTTTGGCCTTATTTCAACTGAACTCGTGGATCAACCGCTTGATACAACAGATCGGCTAACAAATTAAATAACATCGTGGCTGCGGCGACGTACACCGTTACTGCTTTGATTAGCGGGAAGTCGCTACTATCTACGGCAGCAATCACCTCGCGGCCTATGCCGGGGATGGAGAAAAAGCGTTCAATCAAAAATGAGCCGACAAGTAGGGCAGGCAAATTTGACATCACATGAGTAATGATGGGAATAGAGGCGTTGCGTAACACATGCACCCATTTAATCCGGCTCTCGGATACACCTTTGGCGCGTGCTGTGCGCACATAGTCCTGGTTAACTTCGTCCAGCACAAAAGTGCGGAATAGACGCAAGCTTGGCGCGACGCTGACTGCCAGTCCTATCAAGATTGGAAGTGCGGAATACTTGAAGAGATTTTCTGCAAAGCTATTGCCCCAACCCTGCACAGGAAACAGTCCTAGCTTATAAGCAAAAAAGTATTGACCAACAATGATGTAGACCAGAATACTGATCGACATGCCAACGGTACATGCCACCATCACACTGCGGTCTGTGAGACTGCCGCGTTTGAATGCAATGCCCAGTGCCAGCGCAATCGCAAACAGCGTTTCGAGAATAGTTAATGGTACTAATACCGTCAGCGATGGTCCTAGGCGCGTAGTAATGATGGATGAGATCGCTTCACCGGTACTCCAACTGGTACCAAAATTAAAGGTCACAATTTGCTTAATGAAAATACCCAGTTGTACGTAGTAGGGCTGGTCTATCCCAAGCTGAGTACGGATGTTGGCGATCTGTGCGGCGTTCGACATTTTGCCTGCGAGGATGTAGGCGGGATCGCCGCCCACCCAATTGAATAAGAAAAACACCAGCAAAATCACTCCCAGCATAGTGGGAGCCATTTGCCATAAGCGACGCAGGATATAGGCTGTCATGGAATACTTTCTAACGATCTAAGGGAGCTTATTTATTTACTTTTTTCGACATCGAAAAACATCCACTCGCCATAAATGATGGGATGCTTTTTGTAGCCGATAACGCGTGCTTGTGCCAGCATATTTCTATAGCGTGCGAAACCCATCATTTGTGCGGTATTGACTTCCATGATGCGTGCCATCTTGTGATAAAGTGCATCGCGTTCCTCTCCGGGATGGAGTTTCTGAGATTCTTCATATAATTTATCGTATTCAGGCAGTTTGACGCAGCCATTATTGGTGCTACCAATATTCGGGCCGTAATACAGTTGCATGAAATTATCACCGTCGGGGTAGTCAGCAATCCATGGCGAGTTGCGAGTTTGAAGCTGGCAGGTTTTTTCCGCTTTTAGCATCTCAGAGAACTGGACTAAGTCCTCTTTCATTTTGATGCCAATCGAGTCGTAGGTTTTTTTCCAGACCTCGGTTTGTAATTTGCCGACTGCTCCGGAGCGGGCTGTGTAGCGGATTTCTAGTGGCTTACCGTCGGGCAGGGTACGGAATCCATCCGGACCTTTTTTGTAGCCAAATTTATCTAGTAAAGCATTGGCTGCGGCGACGTTATATTGAATGCTATTTTTATAGTTGGCATCATATCCAACAACGCCAGGTGGAATCGGGTAATCAAGCTTGACCGCATTGCCGTTGTAAACGATGTCGATTTCTTCCTGAATATTATGTGCAAGTGCTACCGAGCGGCGTAAGGCAATTTTTTCTTTACTTAATCCGCCCCAAACCGGGTCTTGCATATTCCAGTAATAAATACTGGTTTCCGGATCTGGGATGCGTGATAACTGGACGCCCTTTTTGACTAATGCAGGTTTTAATTTGCCGTTGTCTAGTGCCTGAGGTGCCAGAGGACCCTCGAGTTCAAAGATGTCGATTTCACCGCCTTGGAAAGCTAACCAGCGCGACTGATCTTCTATCATGACATTAATTTCTATGCGTCCAATCTGCGGCATGCGCTTGCCCTTCATCGCCGCCATGATTTTTTGATCCTCAGGACTAGCTCCGCCTTTGAAGTCCCAAACATCGCCACGATAATCTGGATTGGCTAACAAAATGATTTTGGAGCCACGTAC
This sequence comes from Undibacterium sp. GrIS 1.8, assembly GCF_040544445.1. Lineage (NCBI taxonomy): Bacteria > Pseudomonadati > Pseudomonadota > Betaproteobacteria > Burkholderiales > Oxalobacteraceae > Undibacterium > Undibacterium sp. GrIS 1.8. The sequence continues at coordinate 76,309 of NZ_JBEONQ010000023.1, forward strand.
CCATTCATCCAATGCCACCATATAGGGGCCGGTGCCAACGGGGTGGCCCATAACTTGACCTTGTAAGTCCTGATATTTTTCTATTACTTCCCGCGCGACCGCCCCGGTCGGGTTGTGTGCCAAGATCAAACCAAGATTGAAGTCCGGGCGGGTAAGGTGAATGCGTAGAGTGTATTTGTCTACCAATTCCAGACCAGCGATTTTTGTATCGTAATTAAACTTGTTGGTTTTTTTGGCTTGCTCGGCCAATTCATCTAATCCAACAATTTTCCCCGATAATAACCAGGAGTGAGGTGAAGATAATTTGGGGTCCATCAATCGCTTTAGCGTGTAGATGTAATCCGCCATGGTCAATTCACGTCTTTTGCCATTGAAGGCATCATCAGGCGTAAAGTAAATCCCTTTTTTTAATTTGATGGTGTAGGTTTTTGCGTCGGCAGAAACCTCTGGCATGCTCTCCGCTGCGCGGGGGATCAGTTTGACCGGGCTTGCCAGGTAGTCATAGGAGTACAGAGTTTCAAAGATGACGTAGTTGACACCGTTTGAGTACAAGTCTTTTGCCGCGCCAGGGTCGAAGCCAGTTTCAGCTACATTGAATACCCATTTCAACACTTTGTCAGGATCTGCAGGATTAGTAGCGGCGACGGCTAGTTGTGATGAGCCGATGGAAATGAGGCTGGCAGCGAGCGCTATTTTTCTGAGATGGCGTTGATACTTTTTAAAGAAAGTGTGCATAACTGACTGGGATTTCATTATTACTGGGTCTCCTGCTTAAGTGACCGATTAGGACATTTGATACAACAGTTTTCTGACATAAATATAGGTGTCATATATAGGTGTCATATATAGGTTTCATATATAGGTTTCATATATAGGTTTCATATATAGGTTTCATATATAGGTTTCATATATGGGCGGCATATATCTTTTTGCCTGCCAGCATATTAACTATGATTGTGTTTAACTTGATTAACAATTCGTACTTAATGTGGTGCAACGTCAAGGTACATCCAATCTGAATGGACGATAGGATGTTTTTTAAATCCTTGTATCCAAGGTCTAATTAAATAGCTCCGCACCCTGATGGAATGCATAATCCACGGCGTGTCAGCCTCCATTTGACGACTCATTTGTGAATACAATTTATTGCGTTCTTCACTCGGCGGTAATGAGATCGCTTTTGTATAGAGTGCATCGTAGGCCGGTGACTCATAGCAAGCGTGATTGCCTTGACCAGATTTTGGTCCGTACAGTAATTGAAGGAAGTTTTCGCCATCAGGATAGTCAGCGAGCCACGCGCCGCTCCACATCACGAGTTTGCAAGCACTAGCTGCTTTTAAATTGTCTGCAAAATTGCTGACCGAAAAATCCATGTGAATGCCGAGTTGATCCATCCCGCGTTTAAATATCTCGGCCTGTACTTTATAAATATTAGCTGGCTCCATCGTTTTTTTAATGACTAATGGTGAGCCATCGGGCATCGTGCGGAAGCCGTCAGCACCGCGTTTATAGCCGAAATGGTCTAATAGTTTATTTGCTAAGGGAATATCGTAAGTCAGGCTGCTGCGGTATTTGGGATCAAAGCCCACGACATCGGGTGGAATCAGGCTTTCAGCTTTGATCGCCTGTCCCAAACGCATTTGCGCAATCTCGTCTGTGTTGCTATATGCCATCGCAATCGCACGCCGAAGGGCAATTTTTTCTTTGGTATAACCACCAACTATGGGATCACGCATGTTGAAGAAACTGAATGTCGTGCCTGCGTCAGCGACGCGCTCCATCTTCACGCCTTCTTCGATAAAAGACGCTTTTAATTTATCGCCATCCAGTACAACCGGTGCAGCGATTTGCGGCATTTTGTCGACATCGATTTGCTTATCCTGGAATGCTAGCCAGCGCGATTGTTCTTCTTCGATGATGCTGATTTCCACTTTGCCGACTTGCGGCATCTTCTTACCCTTCATGACTTTGACTATTTGATCGTCCCAGTCTGAACCAGAGGATTTGAAGTCCCAGACATAACCGCGGTATTCAGGGTTTGCGCTCAGAAATATTTTGCTACGCGGCAGATATTTCTCCAGCATATAAGGACCGGTACCGACTGGATGCATGCCAGTTTGATTGCCATAACTTTCAATCACTTCCCTTGCCACCGCACCAAAGCCCGAGTAGGCGACTACATATAAGAAGTTATAGTCAGTTTTTTTCAGTTCAATGCGCAACGTGTATTTATCAATTGCCCTTAGTCCGGCAACTGGCATGTCGTAGTCAAATTTGTTAGTTTTCTTCGCTCTCGCCTGAACTTCATCCATGCCCACAATTTTGCCATCAATGAAACTGGCGTGAGGCGACCGGTTAGCTGGATCAAGTATGCGTTTAAAGCTGTAGACATAGTCTTGCGCAATTAACTCATGCTTTTTACCTTTGAACGCCTCATCCGGTGAGAAGCAAATACCAGGAATGATTTTGAAGATAAATACCTTACCCTCATCACTTACCTCCGGCATTGCCTCAACCGTCTTCGGTACTAACTTAGCTGGACGTGCCAAATAGTCATAACCAAGTAGTGGTTCAAAAATCGCATCAGCTACCCAACCAGAATAATGATTTTGTGTTTTTGCCATATCAAAACCATCATCTGCACCCTCGAAAGCTTGCCGCACAATTTTATTGGGATCTGCTGGGTTGCTCGCTGATGCTGGTGTAACCCCGGTTGCGTAGCTCAAAGAAATTAATCCGATGAGGCCAAGTACATGCAGTTTTGATTTGAATTGATACAGCATCTTGCAACACCTCTTGATTAATTGGTTGTGGCTCTTTTACTGCAACGGGCATTTATTATGAACATGGCTCTAATATGCCGGCTTTGATGCTGCGATCCTGATACTTCGTACGCTATTTTGAGGTGTTATGTAATAGACGTGATGGAGGAGCATCAATACTTAGAACCTAAAAAAGCCGTAACCATAGCGTAAGTCACGGCGATGTGACACATGCTGTAAAAATATTTATCTTATTTTTCCGCACTAAAAAAGCGCGATTTAAACAGAAATATTAAAAACACATCACATTAGAGAGCCGTTGACTAAGTTTTGATGTTGTTCTGCACCAAAATGAATATTTGAGCGCGCGCAATATACAACTGATTATCGAGTGTTTTAAGCGAGAAAAAAAATTTTATTCTGATTGTTTGTGCACAGCAAAATAAAAACGACTTCTATTAAAATTCTACTATCTACGCACCAAATTTTTGCTGCACAGCACAAATTAAATGCATAGCTAAAGTCGAGATTTAGCTATGAAAAGTGGCCTGTTGTTTTTTAGGGAAATCAAAAAAATCGAGTATTGACAGGCCAAGCTTAGAAGTGGTTCCATGCGCCATCAGAAATTTTTTGATTCTTTCATTTTCACTTTTTAGGTAAAAACACAGCTTTTTTTACATATTGATAAGCCGTAAATGCTTTCTTATGAATCAATAGCTGATTAGATTTGATATGGCGCGTATTTTGCTAAGCATTTAAATCTAAATAAAGGAAAAGCGTAACAATTTCCTGGAGGTTTGTTTTGTTCTATTTGCTTAAAATAAGATGAAAGAAAGGGTACGCAAACGGTTGCTTGATCATATAATGCATTTTTTTAGTAAAAATATGCTGCATAAAATTAAGTAATATTGTTCTGTCAGGACTGCGTAAATTGTATTTTTTTATGGTTCTTTTAGATTGATGTTTATTCATCTACTTGGGTCGATTAGCAACAAATAATATGTTGTGGTATTCGGAGGATGTTAGGTATGGATTTTTCAAATCACCAGCAAGAGCCGGGCAAGAAGGTGTTCGGGATAGGGCTGGTAATCGCATTTCACATATTGCTCGTGTATGCC
>NZ_JBEONQ010000024.1:0-79027 GCF_040544445.1 Undibacterium sp. GrIS 1.8
GAAGACAAAATCACTAAAAAAGCATCATTTTATTTTTTAAAAATTCAACCTTTGCTGAAACGGCTCTGATTAAGGCTGTCATGCAAAGGTCTCAATACATATTTTTTGCACAATAAAAATTCGGAATCGCTAATTCAAGTGTTGAACTTTATTTAAGTTATATCCTTGTCGAGAATTTTTACGGTTTGGTTTGCAAAAAGAATTACTTGTTTTTTTATTTAATTAAATTATTTTAAGTATTTGATTCTAAGTAAGAAATTATTTTAATTCCAATATGGAATGTATTTTGCTTTAGTGAAGCAATTGCTGCGCATTATTAAAAATCAAATTAAATTAGATGCTGCTTAACGTAAATCATAATGCAGGACGGAGAGCGTCATGAATATAGAAGAAAATCACGGCTCAGGGAAAGACGGACGATCTTTGGCAGATGGCAAGGATCGCCATTCTGTATCTCCGACTGAGTTTTCAGGCGAATCTCGCCGAAGGTTCACCAAAGCGGGTCTGGCGACCACTGGCGTGCTGATGACAATGGCCAGTCGCCCTGTGCTCGCCTGTACTACGCAGTCACCTTCTGGCTTTCAATCAGGTAATCAAAGCCACCGCGGCGTTCCTCAATCAAATTATGCATGTTCTCCTTGTTACTGGGCGGGTACAACAAACTGGCCAGCAAACTTAAAGCATGATAATCCTGACAAAAAGAACAACGGCACAAAGTTCCAGCAAGTATTTACTGACTGCTCAAAATCATCCAAATATTATGGTGTGACCTGTTCCGATTTGGTCGCGGGACTCTCTTTTGATAATGCAAATTACTATATCGGCATGTATTTAATGGCCGCATATCTGAACTCAGCGAGCCATTGGACGCCATTTTTGACGACCGATAAGATTCGCCAGATGTTCACGCAATGGCAAAGCCAGGGACGTTTCTCTCCTTCGCCTGGCGTATATTGGAATGCAGCACAAATCGTCACGTACTTAAAAGCTACGTGGGTTTAAGCTTTTTAGTGGTTTTTGAAAACACGCGATGCTCTGGAGTAATTAAGCAATATGGAATGGAGAGTGCTTGCAAGCACCGCTAGTAATTCTCACAATTGGGGTGACGAGGTTGTCGTTTTTAATGCCTTATCAGGTGCTACTCATTTATTAGATCACGCTGCCGGACAAATATTGGAAAAACTGCAACAGTCCCCAGGAGATGCAAAGTCTCTTGCGGCAATCCTGGCTGATGTATGGAATGTTGAAATTGATGATGACTTGGTTCGGTATGTACGAGATGTTCTCATCAGTTTGCATGCTCTTTCTTTAATAGAGCGTGTCTAATTTGAAGCTGTCTGATTTCACTCCCACCGTACTCTCTCATCACCTTAAGCAAGGCCTGTATTTGCAGACAGGTTCTTTTGTGGTGAATATCCAAACGACTATTCCTGCCGCGATCAAGGGTATTGCGAAGATGTATGCAGACTATATGATCGCTGACGATCGTTTTGCGGATTTTCATGTCCGCCTCTCGGCTCCGTCCGGTCTTAGACGCTGGATTCGCCCCCAAGTTTTGTTTGAGTGTGATGGTAATTTACCCTTCAAGCCTTTGCCATACCAGCAAGCTTTCCCCATGCTGGAATGGGGGTTGAACTGGTGCGTTTCCAGCCATGCACAAAGTTACTTGATTATTCATGCTGCAGTGGTGGAGCGTAACGGCTATGCCGCGATTCTTCCCGCACCGCCGGGATCGGGCAAAAGTACTTTGTGCGCTGCTTTAATTCATCGCGGTTGGCGTTTGCTGTCGGATGAGTTGACTCTGATACGGCTGAGCGATGGTTTGATCGCACCTTTACCACGCCCAGTGAGCTTGAAAAATCAGTCGATTGATGTGATCAGAAAATATATCCCCGAGGCTGTTTTTAGTATTCCTGTCCACGATACGATTAAGGGCACGGTTGCACACTTAAAACCGTCAAAAGATAGCGTCCAGCGGGATAAGGAGACCGCGAAGCCGGCCTGGATTATTTTCCCTAAATACCAAGCAGATACAAAACTCAAGGTAGAAAATATCTCCAAAGCTCGTGCATTTATGCGGGTTGCTGATAACGCTTTTAACTACAGTCTATTAGGGAGTGCCGGTTTTCATTCGCTGGCGAATGTAATTGACAGTGCAGATTCTTGTGAGCTGACATATAGCTCTTTAGATGAGGCGATGGACTTTTTCTCCTCTTTGGCGCTCGCAAAAATATGAGTACGCAAAGCTACTCAAGCCAACAATTTGCGAACAGACGACAGCTATTAGTGGCCGCGCTGCAACAGCCAATGATCGTCAGTACGTACCAACTTCAGGATTGGGATTTGTTGATTCGCCAAGCGCGTGCAGCCAATATGCTAGGCAGTTTGTACGTCCAGCTGCGCGACGCTCACGCTTTAGATGTTGTCCCGCCACCAGCACTTCAGCATCTGATCTGGGCAGATCGGATCGCTGACAAACATCAACAAGCGGTGCGTTGGGAGGTGTACCTGATTGTTAAGGCTTTTGAAGACACTGGTACGCCAGTTGTATTGTTAAAAGGCGCTGCCTATGTGCTAGCCGATTTACCTTCTTCAAAGGGGCGGCTGTTCTCCGATATTGATCTGATTGTGCCAAAAGAAAAGTTGGGTGCGGTGGAGGCGGCAATGATGATGCACGGCTGGGAGTCGGCTCATCATGATGAATATGATCAGCGCTATTACCGTAATTGGATGCATGAATTGCCTCCGATGCAACATGTTAAACGCATGACCGTGGTGGACTTGCATCACGCGATTTTGCCGGAGACTGCTGCGGTGCACCCGGATTCAAAAAAACTGCTACGAGCCACAATTCCCGTTCGCGGAAACGATCAGGTCTTTACCTTGGCACCAGTTGACATGGTGTTGCACAGCATGGTGCATTTGTTCTATGAGGGTGAATTTCATCACGGCTTAAGAGACTTGCTGGATATTCATAAGCTGATGGCACATTTCGGTCGCTCTGCTGAGTTCTGGAATGCGCTGGTGCCTCGTGCGGTGGAATTGGAGTTAACCAGGCCACTTTTTTACGCCCTCAGATATGCACGTATATTTTTGCATACAGACATACCGGCTGGCGTGTATGAGAGTGCTAACGTTGGTGCGCCAAATAAGTGGATGTTGGCATTGATGGACAGTCTTTTTTGTCGCGCTTTATTGCCTCTGCATCGTAGTTGTGATGATGGTTTCACTAGCTTGGCAAGATCACTACTTTATATTCGTGCCAACTGGTTGCGAATGCCGCCACTGTTGCTTATCCGGCACTTATTGCATAAGGCATTCATCTCTCCTAAAAAGGATAGAGGTGCGTGATTTTGAAGATATATCATTTGCTTTATCAGTTGCTCAGATAGAAGAAGAGCAAGCGAGATCCGCGTAAGTTTTTTACCTATGAATGCCTCGCAGTTGCCACCTAGGAATTGTTCTTAAATTATACTACCAGCGAGTATTTTTATATCGTCCATATAAAGCCTGGTCATTAGAGGTATTTTTAAAAAATACTAGGGGAGTATAGTAAATTCATTGGCATTGATTATTTAAAGATCGATGGATTAACGCTCTAATATCAATGGGTTAGTACAGGTTTTATATCAAATTTCTCTCAACGCAAACCATTATCTCTTTAATCTCTGGCTGGCAATATAGAGCTCTGATCAATTCCAAATTATTCCTAAATAAGAGTAAACAATAAAACCACATTAGTTGCATCTTTGATACTTATTCGCCGTCAATTCTCTGTACTATCTAAATTAAAATAATCACAAAAGGTATCGACATTCTCAAGCTGTTTAATCGCTATTCCATGAGCGAAACAGAGTCTGCCCGTTCAGAGCGTGCGACAGAGAACGCGATAAACACAATCTATGTTCAGACCCCTTCGTTTGCTAATTGCCGCGCTGGCTTTAAGTGCGATTAATACTCCCGTATTAGCAGACCAGAGCATTGATATTGCTGCGTCAGTCAGTGATGTAGATAAAGCGAAATTAATTGAGCTGACACGTTTGGCTGCACAATTTGAACACGCCGAAGGGGTTCCTCGTGATTATCCACATGCCTTAGAACTTTACTGCGTAGCCGCCAAAGCGGGTTATGCAGAAGCTCAATATGCGATGGGTTGGATGTATGTAAATGGTCGAGGTGTGCCTAGAAATGATGCAATTGCCCAGCAACTTTTTCAGATCGCTGCTGAGCAAGGACATCCGCAAGCGAAGCAAATGCTCGGTACGATCGTCGTTACAGAAATGACTTCGTTGCCGCCTTGCTTTGACGTCGTTGTCGAAGTCCCTAGCGTTAAAAATGCAGAAACGTTTATCCCGGTTTATCCCAAAGGAAAGATCGCCCAATTAGTACAAAAGCTGGCACCACGTTATTCGGTTGATGCTAATTTTGCGCTTGCCATTATTTATGTCGAATCCGGTTTTAACGAGAAGGCGCTATCGCAAAAAAATGCGCAAGGCTTGATGCAACTTACACCCGACACCGCACAACGTTTTAGTGTAAAAAACGCTTTTGATGCAGAAGACAATATTAAAGGTGGGCTATCGTATTTACGTTGGTTGCTCGCCTATTTTAGAGGTAATGTTTCCCTCGTTGCTGCGGCCTATAACGCCGGCGAGGGTGCGGTAGAAAAATATCATGGCGTACCGCCTTACTTAGAAACACATGATTATGTTCAAAAAATAAATCGTCTTTATCAAAAGACGACTCATCCATATCAAAGGAATTTAGTAACCTCTTCACCCATCGTGATGCATCGAGCAAGCAAAAATCAGCTTTAGAGCGGAAGGCAATATGTTGATCGAGAGAATATTCGGCAAGCGAGATATTTTGGTTCCTTACTTTAAGTTTCGTAAGGAATTACGAGGCAATATTGAATCAGTATTGCTAAAAGAAATTTTTCAATTGCGATACGAGGTCTATTGCCTGGAGTGTCAATTTCTTCCAACCGAGGAGTTTCAAAATGGACTTGAAAGCGATGAATATGATGATTGTGCGACCCATTTTGCAGCCTACACAATGGAAGATGAGATCGTAGGGACTGTGAGACTGGTTCAGCCACTCACGTCGCTAGATTACCCGTTTGAAAGTCATTGCAGTATTTTTGATACTTTTGAAATGCCAGATCGTGCGATCGCGGGAGAAATATCTCGCCTGGTCGTTCGTAAGACGCATCGTCGACGTCGAGGTGATTCAATGGAAGGTGTGTCCAAAGACTTTTTAGAAAAAGGTAGCTCTGCAACTATTAAACCTAACCAAGGCGGGAAGACTCGCAGAGGCAATAGCCCATTACTATTGTTAGGCCTGTATAGGGAAATGTATCGGTATAGCCGCCAAAATGGAATTCGTTTTTGGTATGCAGCAATGGAGAGGTCACTCGCACGTTCATTAGATAAGATGGGATTCAGGTTTGTACCCATTGGACCGCAAACTGATTATTACGGACCTGTTACCCCATTTATCGTTGATTTAAATGAATTGGAAGAGCGTCTGCAAAGAGAAAATAAATTTTTAGCAGCATGGTTTAACGACCAGCCTATTCCATTTAAGATCGTTTTTTTTACCTTTTTAGGTAGTTTCTGGCAGCGCCTAACTAAGCGTCGCACCTAGCAAGGAAGGTGATCTGAGTCGGATTAATTTTAGTAATCAGATTAATTTTTAAGCTTATCGATAGACCAGAATCGAAAATAATTACTCGGTAATGTTGATGAGTTTAGTTTGATTATTTCTAAAGCTGTGTACCACCATTTGCGGTGCGCTTGGCACTTTTAATCCAGCAATAACGTCATGCATCATCGATACCGCCATCGCCGCAATCGTAAAACTACCAACCGCTATTTGTGATGCCGGGCAAGGTCTGCCATCTTCCATAATGGTTAACGCTTTTGCCACCTGCTCCACGACTTGTTTGTCTAAATGAGCGCCAATTCGATTCATTATTTTCGCAAAAACATTGGCATAACTCGCATCCCCTTCACCCTGACTGTCTTGAATGTCATTCGCAATTAAATCGGTCAATGAAATACCAGAATCTGAGGGGAAATAAAGAACTCCAGCGCCATATCCGATAGACAGGGCCGTGAACAATTCTGTGTGAAATGCTTTGGCTGCCGTATGTAGACTCAGGATTGCTTCGAGATCAAGAAAATCGACAGTATCAAAAACGATATTAGCTTTTTTGACGATATCTGCAGTGTTATCTTTATTTAAGTAGGCATAAATCGCCTCAACCTTAGCCTCAGGGTTGATGCGTAAAATTTGACGTTTCAAGGCCTCAACTTTGGGTTTGCCGATATCGTCAAAATCATAAAATTGTCGGTTTAGATTATGCGCATCGACGACGTCGCCATCGACTAAGACGAAGTTGCAAAACCCCATCCGCGTGGCACAAACGGCGACGCTACTGCCAATGCCGCAACCTGCAATCAAGATCGTGGTTTCGCTGATTTTTTTTTGGGTCGTCAGATCCACATAGCCATTATTCCGAGTTACAAAATAATCATAATTAAAACTGGTAGTCATAATAATGTCCTCGAATATGTTTGCAAAATTGACTGTTTTAAGCTCACACAAGCATATAACATGTCAAAGCATAAGTGGTGAAATTTAGTTAACGTTCCGGTAGGTAATTAATAGAGATAACAGCTATTTCCATGCGGCATCTCCATAGACAAATAGCCTGTTTATTTACATTTTAAAGCTGTCGATTTTTCTTACAGCAGATCTAAATATAGGATGATTTTTTTCATTAAAACCGATATTTGTACTGGGTTCTCCTATGAGAATATATTAACGGTAAATAGTGGCACAGCATTTGCTTATATGACGTCGACGCTCAATTAACCGCGCCCTAAACAAATGTGGAGAACTAATATGAACATGAAAAAATGGATAGCAGCAACATCCTTGGGCTTGGCATCATTGTCAGCCGGTGCAACAACTTTGGATGATCTTACTGGCAATTTGAATATCAAATTGGTCGGTTTAACAACTGAAACAAATACAACAGCTGGCAGCAACGAAACAACTTGGGGTGTAGGCTCAATTACTCAGATCTTGGGTACAGGCGGCAAATCCTGGGCTGCTGGTTTGTCTGATGGTAGTTATTTGTATTACATGATTTACGGCATTGCAGATTTGAATATCGTCTCAACTGCATCCGGTTTTAATATCTACAACATTGGTGCGACTGGCGGCACTTCAGATGGATTGATCCATTTGGATGTATATCGCTCTGCAACAAAGATTAATGCTTTGGATTCCGATTTCAACGCAAATCCAAACGATCGTACAGGATTCAATAGCTATTCAGCGTTTGCAGGTCTCGGCCCAGCTTATTTGCAAGTAGTGTTTGGTGCAGGAAAGCAATTGGTTAATGTTGCTGGCGGATTTGATCCAACAGCTGATGAAACTCAATCAACGTTGGTACAGCAAGCGACTTCTACAAACTTGCCAGCTGACGGCAAGGGTTCGTTTTTCGGTGATGTTGTTGGCGGAACTGCTTACAGCTCATGGAATACAAACGCTCAATTCGGACACGATTTTGACGGTAAATATACTTTGAGTGACAACGGTGCTGATGCTGGTTCGGGTGTTTGCACAAGCGCACAGATCAGCGCAGGTCAATGCTTCACCGGTTTGATCAATGATCCAATCAGATCCAATAAAATTCCAGAGCCAGCATCTATCGCTTTGTTGGGATTGGGTTTGGCAGGTCTGGCTAGTCTGCGCCGTAAAGCAAAATAATATAAAACAAGTTTTTTTGTTGGAAGCTGCCTGATAGTAATCAGGCAGCTTTTTTGCATTTACCAGTCTTTACTTAAGTAATGGTAAAAATATTCTGGGCTGTTGCATTCTGCGCAGAATATATTTCATTTTTATTAATCACTGTAAAAATTGCAAAAAATATAGTAATCTCTATATGAATAATGTTTTTTTTGCAATTAATTTGTTGCTGGGCTGTGGAGCATAGATGTTTAGAATCGCCAACCACCACGTATCACGTATCACTTCGATTTTGCTCTTGATTGAATTCAGCATTTCGCTGGTATCAGTTTATTTTGGAGCAATGATTCGTGATGTTGATCATGAACTTCCGTTTTCATCCTCGTCTAATAGTTTTTTTCAAACTGCCTGTGTATTTGCCTTTGCAGTCGTATTTAGCATGAGTGCATTGGGCATGTATCAGATCAATTTTAGAGAGGGTATTCGTAATACATTTCTTCGTCTGATGCCTTCGTTTGCCATGGCATTAATCCTCATTACCTTAGTATTTTATGTGCTGCCGACTTTGTATATTGGCAGAGGTATGCTGGGTATTGTGTTGGTTATTGCCGCTATCGGCATTTTGGTGGCGCGAGTTTTAATATTTAAGACATCGCAATCTGGCGTTTTACGGTCAAGGATTATCTTTCTTGGAAGTGGCGCTATTGCAAAGGAGTGTTGTGAACTTGCTTTGAGTAATTCAGCCCATCATGAATATGAAATATTAGGCTTTATGCCAGTTAGTGATGAAGATTGCCAGGTTGTTAATGTCAATTTTTTCCCCGCGAACACTCGCTTAAGTACCCTTGCTGAAAAATATAATGCAGATGAAATTGTGGTTGCAGTACAAAATCGACGTGGCTCACAATTTCCGATTGATGATTTGCTTGAGTGCAAATTAAGTGGCGTGAGAGTGATTGATGCTGCGGCCTTTTTTGAGCGCGAGGCATGTCAAATTCGCGTTGAGTCTTTACAGCCTGGCTGGCTCGTCTTTGGTGATGGATTTAATCAGAATTTTTTGCGGCGAATTATTAAACAGATTTTTGATTTATTCGTCAGTGCGATTATTTTCTTGTTGGCGTCGCCTGTCATGTTAATTACTACTTGTCTTATTTATTTGGAAGATCGTGGCCCCATCCTTTATAAGCAAGAGCGAGTCGGGAAAGACGGCAGAACCTATATGGTTTTGAAGTTTCGTAGTATGGGTACGAATGCTGAGCGAGCTGGTAATCCGCAATGGGCAACAACGAATGATCCACGTGTTACTAGAGTCGGTAAGATCATCCGCAAGTTGCGCATTGACGAATTACCTCAAATACTGAATGTCTTGAAAGGCGAAATGAGTTTTGTTGGCCCTCGCCCTGAAAGGCCTTTCTTTGTAGATCAGCTATGCAAAGATGTTCCTTTTTATAATTTGCGGCACAGCATTAAGCCAGGTATTACCGGTATGGCTCAGGTGAGATATGCCTACGGAGCCTCGGTAGAAGATTCTTTGCAAAAGCTGCAATATGATTTGTATTACGTCAAAAACAATAGTCTTTTTTTAGATGTTTTGATTTTGTTGGAAACAGTACAGGTCGTTTTGCTAGGCAAAGGTGCTAGGTAACACGCCCGCTTCAAGAAAGTAGATTAGATGCTGATTAGTGTCGCTTCGCTTAGTTACACCATCGCTGCATCAGCGTTTTTACTGTTATCCATTGTTTTGATGACTTTATGGCGAGGCCGGCTTCATTGGCTGTCCTTGACAATTGCCTGCATGCTGACTGCGTGGTCGTCTGCCATTCTTGCTTATCATGCTTTAACGGGTATTCCTTTATCACTTTTCTCGCAGTCTTTAGAAGTTGCTAGAGGAGCGAGCTGGATCTTATTTTTACTCGTATTACTCAATCCACAGGCTCCTCCTAAAGTATTTTCCTGGTCGCGAGCCACAACTTATTCACGTTTTATTTTGGTATTTTTGGTGACGCTATTTGTTGCCACTATTTATGTGCACGCTAGCTCGGAGAGCGTATTTCGTGAACAGATTCGTCTCGCTAGTGATACTTTTGGCCGAGTTGCCATGGCCGTGATTGGTCTTTTGTTAGTCGAGCAATTTTTTAGAAATATGTCTGATCAAGGGCGATGGGGAATTAAATTTGCCTGCCTTGGTATAGGCGGCTTGTTTGCCTATGATTTTTATCTGTACAGCGATGCGATGTTGTTTCGCGCGGTTAATCCAGAAATTTGGGCTGCCAGAGGTATCGTCAACTCGCTTAGTGTTCCTTTGATTGCAATTTCTGTTGCCCGCAATCCAAAATGGTCACTCGGAATATTAGTATCCAGGAAAATGTTGTTTCACTCTGCAACGCTATTCGGTGCGGCATTTTATTTGTTAGCGATGGCTGCTGCAGGATATTACCTCCGATTTTTTGGTGGCAATTGGGGGACGGTCATGCAAGTGGCCTTTCTTTTTGGGGCCGTCATTTTGCTGGTCGTCTTACTTTTTTCCGGATCTGTACGTTCTTGGCTTAAAGTTTTTATAAGTAAGCATTTTTACAACTATAATTACGACTATCGAGAAGAGTGGATGCGTTTTACCCGCACGCTTTCTGTTGGTGGCACAGACTTGGATGAGCGGGTGATTCGCGCTTTGGCGGAATTAGTGGAGAGTCCTGCCGGTGCCTTATACGTCAGGCGAGAGTCGGGAAATTGTGAGCCGGTCAGCCATTGGAATATGCCTTTAAGAGAGTCTATCGAACCTTTGGATAGTGCTTTTTGCCGTTTATTAGAAGAGAAGCAGTGGGTAATTGACTTACAAAGTACGGACGAACACATCAATCCGTATGACGATACCGTTATTCCAACCTGGTTGCGAGAATACCCGAGAGCTTGGCTAGTTTTACCGCTGATCTTCAATAGTAAATTATTTGGTTTTATTGTTCTTGCCCAATCCCGCAGTAAGATCAAGTTGAATTGGGAAGTATTGGATTTATTAAAAATTGCGGGGATTCAGGCCGCCAGTTATCTGGCGCAGCAAGAATCGGCCAATGGTTTAATGATTGCAAGACAGTTCGAGTCTTTTAATCGTATGTCTACCTTCATGGTGCATGACTTGAAAAATCTGGTAGCGCAATTGTCGCTATTGTTATCGAATGCGGAAAAACATAAGGACAATCCCGAATTTCAAAAAGACATGATTGATACGATAGATCACTCAGTCCAGAAGATGAAAGTCTTGCTGCAAAAGTTAAGTCGAGGGGCGTCGGCAGATCAGGCAACGGTAGTTGTTTTGGATGACTTATTACAAAAGGCTGTGGAATCTAAATCACCATATCAGCCCAAGCCGAAATTAGATATACGTAGTGGCGCAATAAAAGTGTTTGCTAATTGGGAGCGTTTAGAAAGAGTCATTGGTCACCTGATCCAAAATGCGATTGAGGCTACACCTAATGACGGCGAAGTAACAATCGTACTAAGCAAACAGAACAACTTTGCCGTAATTGAGATAAAAGATACAGGGGTCGGGATGTCGGAAGAATTTATCCGTGAAAAACTCTTCAGCCCATTTGTGTCAACTAAAGTAGCTGGTATGGGTATCGGTGTTTTCGAGACCAAAGAATATATTGATGAGCTCGGCGGACGAGTTGAAATTAGTAGCCGTGTATCGGTCGGCAGCAGTTTCAAAGTGATCTTACCTTGCCATTTTTCAGATCAAGCGAATGCTTCGCAAAATGTTAAAACACAAAAGGTAATAATGTGAGCCAAGAGAAAAGAAAACTGCTCATTATTGAAGATGACCTTGGGCTACAAAAACAATTACGCTGGAGTTTTGATGCGTATGAGGTGGTAGTTGCAGGTGATAGAGAAAGCGCATTAGCGCAGGTGCGGCGCCACGAGCCTGCCGTTGTTACGATGGACCTCGGATTGCCACCAGACCCAGATGGAGCAACAGAAGGTCTTGCCATTTTGCAGCAAATTTTATCGATGGCACCAGATACCAAAGTAATTGTTTTATCCGGTAATCAGGAGCGTGATAACGCTGTTAAGGCGATTGCGATGGGTGCCTATGATTTTCATCAAAAACCATTTGATCCAGAAATGCTTGGCTTAGTGATCGAGCGTGCATTCTACTTACATGCGCTTCAGCAAGATAACCGCCGCATGTTGCAAATGCAGTCAAGCTCACCGATGTCTGGCGTGATTAGCCGTGACCCAGGCATGATGAAGGTTTGTCGTAGTATAGAAAAAGTAGCACCATCCTCGGCTTCCGTCATGTTGTTGGGTGACAGCGGTACCGGGAAAGAAGTATTGGCGCGCGCATTGCATCAACTGAGTCCGCGTCAAGACAAGCGTTTTATGGCGATCAACTGCGCCGCAATTCCAGAGAATTTGCTGGAGAGTGAATTATTCGGTTACGAAAAAGGCGCGTTTACTGGTGCCGTGAAGCAGAATCTAGGCAAAATTGAGCTGGCGAATGAAGGCACTTTTTTTCTGGATGAAGTTGGTGATTTACCGATGGCATTGCAGGCGAAGCTGCTACGGTTTTTACAAGAGAGAGTAGTTGAACGTATCGGCGGGCACAAAGAAATTCCGGTAGATGTACGCATTGTCTGTGCGACCCATCAGAACTTAAAAGAGCTCACAACAACTGGGCGGTTTAGGGAAGATTTGTATTATCGTCTGAGTGAAATCGTGATCAATATTCCGCCTCTGGCTGCACGTGCCGGTGACGCCGCATTATTGGCGCATCACTTCAAGAATAAATTTAATGCTAAAGAAGGTCGTCCGGGTCTGAGTTTTAGTCAGGATGCGTTAGCGATGATAGAGGCGCACACCTGGCCTGGTAATGTGCGTGAGATGGAGAACTGCATCAAACGCGCGATTATTATGGCGGATGGTCCTCAAATTACTGCAGACGATTTAGGATTATCTTCAGAGCCGGTAGAGGAAGCGCCGATTAATTTGCGTCAAATACGTGAAGAAGCCGAGCATAAAGCAGTTGTTAAAGCACTCGCCCGAGTCGATGGCAACATCGCAAAAGCATCAGAATTGTTGGGGATCAGTCGACCTACTCTGTATGACTTAATGAATCGCCATGCGATTAAATAGATGCCAGTAGCATGTACAACTGACGTATTTAAACCCCTACATGCCAATGCATATACAGATGATTTATCAATGGTCGATCTCGTTCACGAGTTAATTGAACATAGCGCTCATCGGTTGCCGATGGCAGAGGCGTTGTGCTATCAAGGTCAGCGCTGGACTTATGCTGATTTGGAAGACTATACAAAACTCGCGGCTCAGCTATATTTATCAGCAGATTTACAGCGCAGCGAGCGTGTGGCGGTCTATCTGGAAAAGCGCTTGGAAGTCGTGCCAGCTTTATTCGGCGCATCTGCAGCTGGCGCGACCTTTGTGCCAATCAATCCTTTACTGAAACCCGACCAAGTCGCTCATATCCTGGGTGATTGCAATGTCAAAATCCTGGTGACTTCGGCGGAGCGCTTAAGCACGCTTGCTCAGGTTTTGGTGCAATGTCCTGATTTGCATACGATCTTTCTTGTTGGCGCGAGCGAATCTACCTTGAATGTTGCGCAAGTTAAAATCGCTTCTTGGGACATCGGATTAGAAAACGCCAAAGCACAACAGCAGACAGAGAAAACGCCACCGACAAAATCGCAGTCGCAAAAACTACCTAATCAACCATTGTTACCGCATCGCTGTATCGACAGTGATATGGCAGCGATTCTTTACACCTCCGGTAGCACAGGTAAGCCCAAAGGCGTGGTGTTGTCTCATCGCAATCTCTTGGTTGGCGCTAACAGCGTTACCAGCTATTTAGAGAATCATCCGCAAGATAGAATTTTGGCTGCTTTGCCGCTGAGTTTCGATTATGGATTGAGTCAACTCACGACGGGTTTTGCTGTCGGCGCTACTGTAGTTTTAATGAATTATCTTTTTCCTCGCGATATTATCAATATGATTGAGGAAGAAAAAATTACTGGTTTGGCGGGTGTTCCACCGCTATGGATCCAGCTCAGCCAACAAAAATGGCCAGCAAAAACCTCCTTGCGGTATCTCACCAATTCTGGCGGAGCGATGCCGAAAATGACGCTGAATGCTTTGCGTACGCATCTGCCAGATATCAAGATTTATCTGATGTACGGTTTAACGGAGGCATTTCGCTCTACTTATTTACCACCGTCCGAGGTTGATCATCGGCCTGACTCTATTGGCCGCGCAATTCCTAATGCTGAGATTTTAGTGATTAACAAAGACGGACAGCATTGCCAGCCCGAAGAGGAGGGCGAGTTGGTACACCGTGGTCCCTTAGTATCGCTGGGGTATTGGAATGATCCGGAAAAAACGGCTGAACGTTTTAAGCCGCTTGGCAAACATAGTAGTGCGCAGCTTACGGGCTTGCCTCTCCCCGAGATTGCAGTCTGGTCCGGTGATACAGTGCGGCGTGATAAGGAGGGTTATCTGTATTTTATCGGGCGTCAGGACGAGATGATCAAAGTCTCTGGCTACCGGATTAGTCCTACCGAAGTCGAGGACATCGTGCATGTGGTCGAGGGAGTGGCAGAGATTGCCGTATTTGCCGTGCCGCACCCAGTCACCGGGCAAGCGATTATTCTGGTTGCCAGCCATACTGAGGGAGTAGATTTGCATCCTGATGTGTTGCGCAAAGAGTGTCAACGACGTTTGCCTTCCTACATGGTGCCAGCGCATATAGAAATTCAGTCGTCCGCGTTGCCAAGAAATCCCAATGGGAAAATTGATCGTAAGGCATTGCAATTGCGATTCGCAGATCGGTTTCAGCCCTGACTTATAGTATGGTTTAAAAATACTCTCTATGAGTATATATAGAGTGTCCATAATAAACCTAGTCTATACGGCATATTCTTTAAAAAGTAGGGGGAGTATATGGATATTTGCTGTCTCAAGATGATTCAACATAAGAGTTTTCTCTGTTACTTCTGTGCCCCCAATTAGATTTCGCTAAGCCTTGTATAAAATGAAGAAACCTGTGCACGCATCCCAAACTCAATTTGCTACCAAAGATGGTTGTCTTCAAATTGGCGGGATCGCATTGCCAAGACTGGCGCAGCGGATCGGTAGCTCGCCATTTTTTGCGTATGACAGAGACTTGCTAACGGCAAGAGTGCAGCATTTGCGCCAGTCCTTGCCCAAAGACATTTATCTGCATTACTCCATCAAGGCCAATCCTATGCCAGCAGTTGTGCAACATATGGCAGGTTTAGTCGATGGTCTGGATGTCGCTTCTGCCGGTGAGCTGAAATGCGCTCTCGATACCAGCACATCACGAGGCAATATTAGTTTTGCGGGTCCTGGTAAGACCGATGCCGAACTAAGTCAAGCCTTGGCCTCCGGCGCAATGATTATTCTTGAATCAGAGGGGGAGCTGGAGCGTTTGCATCAGCTCGCACAACGCCTGACGATACAAGCCAAAGTAATGATACGGGTCAATCCTGATTTTGAGCTTAAATCCTCTGGCATGAGAATGGGCGGGGGCGCCAAGCAGTTCGGGATTGATGCCGAGCAAGTGCCACAAGTTTTACAGCGGATAGCAGCGCTAAATATAGACTGCGTAGACTGGTTTGGCTTCCATATTTTTAGTGGTTCACAAAGCTTAAAAGCGGATGCCATCATGGAGGCGCAGACCAAGAGCATTGAACTAGCGATCGCTCTGGCGCAGGATGCCAGCAAACCACTAAGACATCTCAATCTTGGCGGCGGATTTGGTATTCCCTATTTCCCTGGAGAGTTGCCGCTCGATATAGCGCCGATTGGTGTTCATTTAGTCAGCTGCATGGAAAGAATACGCTCGGTTTTCCCCGATATTCGAGTGGCATTGGAATTCGGACGTTATCTGGTTGGTGAGGCGGGCATCTATGTCGCTAAAGTGATTGATCGTAAATTGTCACGCGGTAAGATATTTCTGGTGATTGATGGCGGCCTTAACCATCATTTAGCCGCATCAGGAAATTTCGGCCAGGTCATTCGCAAAAATTATCCCGTTACGACGGTAAATTTTTCACCATCAACGATAGTAGAGACAGTGTCGGTAGTGGGTCCGCTTTGTACTCCTTTAGATCTCATTGCTGACGAGATGATGTTGCCACAAACGCAAATCGGCGATTATATTGTCGTGTTCCAGTCGGGTGCTTATGGTCTGTCTGCAAGTCCTTACGATTTTTTGGGACATCCTAAAGCGATAGAAGTATTAGTGTAATTGCGTCAATTTACTAAAACACATTCTTCTCGCGCTTACATTTTTTCATCAAACATCCGTCTTAAAATACATTAACATGGGTTAATAAATAGTCTTGCTTGTGGAGGCTATTCAACATGTGCATTGGAATTATCATGAAATCACCGAACTTCGCGTCAAAGATTTATCTCTTTCATTGCACATTTTTCAGCCTGCTATTGTCCGCATGTGGTGGCTCCTCGTCCGCTCCATCCACATCCGCAGATAGCGCCAACGCAGCAGCCTCAACAACGGCCCCCTCCAACACGACTAGTGGTTCCCAAACTGGTTCAACGGCAACCACCTCGTCGCAAATAATTACGGATATTAAATTCCAAAATACTGGCAGCACAGACCAGACGAATACGCCAGTCACTTTTGGTCAGGTGTTTGCTCCCGGTGACGTACCTTCGTCATCTATCCTTGCCGGTAAGTTGAGTGACGGTACTGCTGTTCCTATCCAAGTTGATGCAAAAGCGACGCACCCCGATGGTTCTTTGCGTCATGCGATTATCTCGGTCCTTATCCCCAAATTGCCTGCGCAAAATCCTACTCAATTACAAGCATTGAGCTTAGTCAAAACAAGCGGTGCTGTAACTGCTCCGGTAGCCGTCAACCCGATTGGCTTAGTTAATGCTGGCTTTACTTCTAGTGTGAGTGTCAATTTAGCTGGGCAAACCTATACCGCCTCGGCCGACGCGCTATTACGCGGTGGTAAATACATCACTTGGCTAGCCGGACCTATCGCCAATGAATGGGTGGTCTCTGCACCTTTAACAACGGCGCAAGGCGTCGCACATCCGCACCTCACAGCACGTTTTGCCATCAGATCATTTACCGGCTTGAGCAAGGCGAAGGTCGATATCACTATTGAAAACAATTGGGCTTATGAGCCAGCACCACAAAATTTGACCTATGATGCGCAAATTCTTGTGTCTGGTCAGACAGTGTATTCCAAGTCCGCGTTGACGCATTACCACCATGCCCGCTGGCGCAAAGTCGTTTGGTGGGGCGCAGAGCCGCAAGTGCATCTGCAGCATAACACCGCGTATTTAATTAAAACCAAAGCGATACCTAACTATGATCAGAGTATCGTGTTTTCCACGGCCTCTTTTGCAACGTTGCGTAGCCGATTTGTTGGGGTGGTCACTGAGCCTATGGGCAGTGGCATTGCGCAACCTTATATGCCAGGACCGGGAGGGCGACCTGATATCGGTTTGGTGCCCGGCTGGGCTGCAAATTATTTGTTGAGCATGGATAAAGATGCAAAAAACGTGACCTTAGGTACGGCTGATCTGGCAGGTAGCTGGTCCATGCATTACCGCGATAAAAATACCGACAGGCCGATCAGTTTGATGGATTATCCCTACATGACGGTACTGGGAAATTCAGGCGACACCATGAATCCAGTTACCAAGAAGCTAGAGGCATTTCCTATCTGTGGCGGGGTTTGCACCAATCCGAATGTTGCTGATTCTAATCACGAACCTTCTTTTTCTTACTTGCCATATCTGGTGACAGGTGATTTTTATCATCTGGAAGAATTGCAATTCTGGACGATGTGGAATCTGTTTCAGAGTAATCCCGGTTACCGCGACAATATCAAAGGTTTGTTTAACCGCACGCCAGTCCGCGGACAGGCATGGATTTTACGTACCCTTGCCGAGGCTGCTTACATCACGCCTGATAAAGATGCGTTCAAAGCGCAATTCGCACAATTTTTATCTAATAATCTAGATTGGTATAACGCCAGTTACAGCAACAACCGTGATCCCAAAAATACACTGGGCGCAATTTTCGACGCTTATTCAACCGCGTATCCCGATGCGCAAGGCGTTGCCAACCGTGGTATTGCGCCTTGGATGGATGATTTCTTCACCTCGGCAGCAGGGCATGCAACTGAACTAGGCTTTACACAAGCAGCGCCGTTACTGCAATGGAAGGCGAAATTCCCTATCAGTCGTATGGCTGACCCTAGCTATTGCTGGATTTTAGGCGCGATTTATTCGATGAATGTCAGAGATACCGCGACCAGTAGTTACTACACGACGATCGGGCAGGCTTATTTAGCCAGCAGCCCAAGCACTTTGACCTCCTTGGCCTGCGGCAGTGCTGCGATGGCGGCTAACCTGGGATTAAAGGTCGGTGAGATGACTGGGTACTCCAACGGAACAGAAGGTTTTCCATCAAATATGCAACCGGCGCTGGCATACAGCGTAGATTCTGGCGTGACAGGCGGCGCTAACGCCTGGCAAATTTTTATGAATCGCTCGGTCAAACCTGATTACTCCACCAATCCCCAATTTGCGGTGGTACCTCGATAATTAAAAATATGTTCGTTCTGGTGTAATTATCTTGTACTCGCACCATGCGGGATACAAAAATGGGCTCAAGATAATTGCACCTGAACCGGAAAATATCTTTATAATTTGCTACTAAAATTAAAGCTAAGTAAACGCAGCAAACTTAGCAAACCGTCTGGCTGAGGGAAGAAATAGATCAAGTAATAGATCAAGTAATAGATCAAGTAATAGATCAAGTAATAGATCAAGTAATGCGCTATATCTATCACTCGCAACAGGCAAATTTGGTAACGCAGGATCAGCTCCCATTTCAAAATAATTTCCAGCAGGCGTCGGCTGCCTCCGCTTGAGCAAGACAGAAAACGCATGCAGTTATTGACTTTTAGTACCTTATTTCCCAATGCACAGCGCCCTGGTCACGGCATTTTTGTCGAGACTCGTTTGCGTCATTTGATTGCCAGCGGTCAAGTCAGTACCAGGGTAGTCGCACCTGTACCTTGGTTTCCAAGTACCAATGCCTATTTTGGTGACTATGCGAGTTTTGCCAAAGTGCCGCTGCATGAGAACCGTTTTGGTATGTCGGTAGATCATCCTCGCTACTTTTTGCCACCAAAAATCGGTATGAACATCGCACCTCAGATGTTGGTGCGCGCGGCAAAACCTTGTATCGCAAAGATGATCGATGAAGGCTACGATTTTGATTTGATAGACGCACATTATTTTTATCCTGATGGCGTAGCCGCCAGCAAGTTAGGTCAATACTTTAATAAGCCAGTTGTGATTACCGCACGCGGATCTGACATCACTTTATTACCTAGCTTTACCAAGCCGCGCAACATGATTTTGCAGGCCGCAGCAGAGGTCGGTGGCATCATTACCGTTTGCAATGCATTAAAAGACGAGCTGGTACGTTTGGGTGTCAATGCTAAGAAGATCGTCTCTCTGCGCAATGGTGTTGATTTGCAATTGTTCCGCCCTGTCGACAGGATCGTGGCGCGTAAGGCGCTAGGCTTAGACCATTTCACTTTGCTTACAGTTGGGCATCTTGTACCTGTTAAAGGACATGAGCTGATCCTCCGTGCGATGCCTTTGTTGCCAGATATGCGCTTGTTGATCGCCGGCCATGGCATGCTCAGGCAGGCACTGGAGCAACAGGCAATCGATTTAAAAGTTGCCGACCGGGTGACATTTTTAGGCGCCTTAAAACAAGACGAGTTAAGGACATACTACGGTGCTGCCGATGCTATGATCTTAGCGTCTGAACGCGAAGGTTGGGCGAATGTATTGCTGGAATCCATGGCATGCGGTACGCCAGTTGTGGCCAGCACAGTGTGGGGTACGCCGGAAGTAGTCGCCGCGCCAGAAGCTGGAGTGTTGATGGCTGAGCGGACGCCCACTGCTTTGGTGCAAGCCGTCCAGCGCTTGCGGTCCGATTATCCAGATCGGGCAGCGACGCGTCGTTATGCTGAGCATTTTAGTTGGGAAGCGACTACCCAAGGACAACTGACATTATTCAGGCAGATTTTAGAACGTGCTTCTGCAGGCTAGAAAGCAGTCAAGTTTAGGTAGTTAAATAATATACTCATAATGAGTATATTTTAATCGTCCAGAGATTATTTGGACAATTAGACTTATTTTATAAAAAATAGGGGGAGTATGTGTTTATCGGCATAATCCCCTCGAACTAAATTACGGTTGTTTGCCCGTCCATCCGGTGCTAAGTGATTCAGCACCAAGGAATTAAAGCAAACATCCATTCATCAGGAGACGTCGTGGAAAGTGCACTTTGGGCTATGAATTTAGTGGCTGTGGTTTATCTGTGCTTTTGGGCAATCCGACAAGATAAGCAAGAACAAGCGCGCGAACAAGCCGAACAGGCTGCCGTCACTGATATCAAGGAATAGAGAACCGCATGCGTGATATTGTTTTGCTCGCAGTATTACCGCTGCTCATTTACGTCATCTTGCAGCGACCTTTTATCGGTCTTGGCCTGTGGATCTGGACTGCCTTGTTCAATCCCAACGGCTGGGTCTACGGCATGGCTGCGACGCTACGTTATAACCTCCTATTTGCTGCCGCTACTATCGGCGTGTATTTAGTCTCTAAACGAAAACCCAAAGTAAAACTAGGTAATGTCGGCGTACTAGTCATTTTATTTTTTATCTGGACCACGCTGAGTAGTTTGTTTGGCATTGGCATCGCTGATGTGACCTGGGATTTCTGGGGACGCCTGACTAAAGTATTGGCGCTGTTCTTGTTCGTGATACTGGTCATGGAGAAAAAACTTCACCTGGATTTTTTTCTGTGGTGCCTGATTTTTTCAGTCGGTTTCTATGCCGGTATTGAAGGGCTCAAATACATTTCTAGCGGCGGCGCGCACAATATCGAAGGTATGGCTGGACACGTACTTGGTGACCGCAATGAGCTGGCACTAGCGATGGCGATGTTGCTTCCCATTTGTTTTTATTTGCTAGGTGAGTACGGCAAGAAATCTTGGATATTGAAGTTCGGTCTGCTAGGTTTGATCGTACTAGTCGTTACTGCGATTATTGGCACCAGCTCGCGCGGCGGCATGGTGGCGCTGGCATCTGTTGGTGGCTATCTGTTCATCAAGAGCAAGCGCAAAGTCTTATTCGCAATTTTATTTGTCTGCATCGGTAGTGCGATGATAGGTTTGATTCCTGCCGAATGGTTCTCTCGTATGGATACCATCAGTAATGCGAGTGAAGACGGCTCGTTTATGGGGCGGGTGATTGCCTGGAAGCTCTCGTTTATTCTTGCTACTCAGCATCCTCTGTTTGGCGGCGGATTTAAAGCGTTGGAGAACGGTATTGTCTGGTATTCACTCAGCCAGGATTTCAATCTTTATCCCTTCTTTTATACCGGAACAGCGGTACCGAATCCCTTCTTATCTCGTGCCGCACACAGTATTTATTTTCAGGTACTAGGCGATCATGGATTTGTCGGCTTGCTGATTTTTGTGTCGATTCTGGGACTGTCTTTTGTCAACGCAGGCAAAGTCGCTAAAAAAACCCGCGAGGCGAATGGGCCTGATTGGCTATTCAATCTGGCGACAATGGTGAGGCTCTCTATTTTTGCTTACGCTGTCGGTGGCGCTGCTTTGAGTTTTGCGTACTTCGATATGATTTACGCTTTGTTTGCCATCGTGATCGTCCTTGAATACAAAATATTGCCCTCCGTCATTAAAGATCAGGAAAAAAGAGAGCAAGAACTTTTACTTCAACAAAAACAGCAAATTATCCCAGCTAAGCCCTAATAAAACACAATCTTGAATATTAATTTTCATGCATTTATTGTAACATTACGGTTTTATATCATCGTCCAAAAATGAGAACGCCGCATCAGTTTGACATGTGGCTTTTCGCTTCAAGAATACGATCCATGCTCGATATGCTCGAATAACGGGGCTGCAATTATATGGCTGCACACAAACAGAACGCCCTACTCTCATCGCAATTTATTCGCAGCATCGGCAATCGTATTGCACAACTCAGTTCAGAGGGACGAGTGTGCATCATTACTTACCACCGGATACTGGAACACGCTGATCCCTTGCTGGAATCCGAGCCGGATGTCAGCACGTTTTATTGGCAGATGAAAGCATTGGCGAGAAATTTCAATGTACTGCCTTTATTCGATGCAATCACCGCGTTGAAGGAAGGCCGTGTTCCACCGCGCGCAGTTTGTATCAGCTTTGACGATGGTTATCGGTCGACACATGATTTGGCATTGCCGATCTTGCAGGAATTCAATTTGCCCGCCACCATCTTTGTCACCACCGCCTATTTGGGTGAGGGCAATATGTGGAACGACAGAATCATTGAGGCGATCCGCCGGGTGCCAAACGGTGAGCTGGATTTACGTGATATTGCGATGGGCGTCCATCAAGTACATACGATGCAGGACAGGCATCAACTGGTTAAAAAGATTAACGATGATTCCAAATATTTGTCAGCCGATGGACGCCTCAATGTCATTCGCAAGCTAGAAAAATTAGCGGGTGATAACCTCGGTGCCGGATTGATGTTGACACGCGAGATGCTAGTCAATCTTTCTAACTCCGGAGTAGAAATTGGTGGTCACACGATCACGCATCCCATCCTGACTAAATTAGAAGATGACGTAGCCCGATACGAAATTGTTCAAAACAAAAAGGTTTTGGAGGAGATCATCGGTAAGCCATTACGCTTGTTTGCGTATCCCAACGGCAAAGTCGGTAAAGACTTCGATGGTCGTCATATGACTATGGTAAGAGAGGCCGGTTATGTCGCCGCGTTCAGTACCGCGATGGGTGCCGCGGTCAAGACCGACAATTTTTTTCAGATTCCGCGTAGCCGTCCTTGGGACACGACGCCTTTTATGTTTCAGTTGCGCCTGTTACGCTGGCTCGCTGGCTTTGGATCTCACGGTAACACCAATATTGAAGAATTAAAAAAACGCGCTTTGCTGATCGCTTTTCATTTTCCGCCGCAATCGGCCAGTAGTGGCATACAACGTACCTTGAGTTTTACCCGCAATTTACCTGAGTGGGGCTGGGAACCGATGGTGTTGTCCGCCCATCCCATGGCCTACGAACAAAAAAATTCCTCTCAGGTGAATCAGCTTCCAGCCGGCACGATTGTGAAACGGTCTTACGCCCTGGACGCTAAACGGCACCTTGGTATTGCCGGACGTTATCCCGAAATCATAGCACTGCCTGATCGCTGGATCTCGTGGTTATTTTCCGCAGTTCCGGTGGGATTGATGCTGATCCGACGCTACCGGCCAGAAGTGATCTGGTCTACGTTTCCCATTTCTACTGCGCACTTAATTGGTCTTTGTTTGCAGAGATTAACGGGTTTGCCATGGATTGCCGATTTCCGTGATCCGATGTTACAGCCAGAATATCCTAAGAGTAAATTACAAAGAAAAATGTACCAATGGATAGAACGTCAAACCATACGCCATTGCACCAAAGCGATGTTCACTACCCGCAGCGCAATGCAGTCGTACCAACAGCGATTTCCTGATGTTGCCAAAGGGAAGTTTGTGGTGATTGAGAATGGTTATGACGAGGATGGTTTTGCTGCAGCAGAGCTGGCAGCAAAGCAGGCAGCAAAGAGCGTCACTTTAATACCTGATAATAAAATTACCCTGTTGCACAGTGGTGTTTTATACACGGAGGGACGTGATCCTAGCGCATTCTTTGCGGCAATCTCTAGCTTAAAATCACAGGGCGAGATAGACCCAGAGCATTTTCAGGTGATTCTGCGTGCGCCTGGCGATGATGCGTATTTTCAGGACTTAATACAACAATACGGTCTGGAAGGAATTGTCCATGTCGCGGCACCAGTTCCTTATCGTGAAGCGTTGGCGGAAATGTTGCAGGTACAGGGTTTATTGCTGTTTCAGGGAACGCCCTTTAATCGACAGATTCCCGCAAAAATTTACGAATACTTCCGAGCACGCAAACCGATTTTTGGATTACTTGATCCCGCAGGCGATACAGCTAGTGCACTCAAGGTAGCAGGATTCCATGATTTAGCCGAGATGAATTCGGCTGAGGCGATTACGCTTGCACTTAGAGCGTTCATCAAAAAACTTCGTTTGGGACAAGCGCATCTTGCAGATGATAGCGTGGTGCAGGCGTCTTCTCGTAAGCACCGTGCGCGGCAATTGGCGCAAATTTTTGCAGAGGCGAGTGAGCCTAGCGGTAACTCTGCTTTCATTATTTCCGAGCACCATTAGCCAGTCTGTACGTTGCTATCCAGGTCAATAAAATCAATCTGATTATCAACAGAAATCAGTTACCAATGAAAGTAAAAGAATCTGCGTATGAGTAGTGAAATGCGATCAAAAACAATCAGAGCGATGGGTCACCTTGGCCTTGGCAGCGCTTTGGGGAAAGTTATTTCGCTAAGTACGACCTTGATACTGGCACGCATCCTAAGTCCGGCTGATTATGGCTTGATGGCAATTGCGATGATCGTAGTTAGCTTCATCGGATTTTTAAATGAAGTTGGAATCGGTTCTGCCATCGTTCAAAAAACCAAGCTGTCTACAACAGAAGTCAATGGCTGTTTCGTTATCGCGATCTTAGTGAGTATCGTTTTATTTTTGATCACACTGGCTGCCAGTGGACCCATTGCACAGTTTTATGCACATCCGGAATTACAAGCCATGATCTCCGTGCTGGCGAGTAGTTTTATCTTCGGTGCATTTAGCACAGTACCGATGGCTTTTTTGCGCAAAGAGATGCAATTTAAAGCAATCGCAGGCGTGAATATTCTTGCGACACTAATACAAAGTATCGTCAGTCTGGTGCTTGCGTTTCTGGGACAAGGCGCTTGGTCACTAGTCTGGGCTAGTGTTTTTTCCAGCATCGTTACTAGTTTAGGATTTTTTATACTTTCATCATGGAGACCGAAAGGTAAGTATGGGATACGAGAAGCAAGTAATTTAGTTATTTACGGCTTACATGTCACTAGCACACGTATATTTTGGTATTTATATACTAACGCCGATAAAGCAATTATAGGAAAAATGCTGGGAGCAAAAGCACTAGGTATTTACGATGTTGCTTTTTCAATTGCAACCTTGCCTACTGCGCAAGTCATGACACTAGTTATTAACGTTGCTTCGCCTTTATTTTCTAAACTTCAAAATAATTTATCAGAATTATCATCAGTGGTTCTCAAATTGACACGGGGGGTTGCTTATCTTACTTACCCTGCTCTGATCGGCATGTTGGTTTGTTCGCGTGAATTAATCTTGGTATTACTAGGCCCAGATTGGATAGATGTACTTATCCCATTTAGTGCCCTGTGTTTAATGGGACTGATCAAATCGGTCGATCCCTTGTTATCACAAGTGCTGACAAGTACCGGACATGCGAAAAAACTCTCTGCCTATACCGCGATGTGCAGCGTGGTGATGTTGTCGGGTGTAATCGTCGGCGCATTGCTGGATGGATTACGTGGCGTGTCAATCGTCTGGGTCGTGCTGTACCCGCTGCTGTCCATCAAACTGCTGAGCGACGTGAGCAAAATCACTGGCATGTCCATGCTGTCTTATTACCGTAATTTATGGCCAGTATTGTTGGGAACAACGGTGATGGGTATAACGGTTTTATTAGCCAGAACGATTGCCTTGCCGTTGATCCATTCCATTCCGGTTTTATTGGCGGTAGAAGTCATGGTCGGTATGCTGACCTATTTTTTCTGGATTGTGTATCTGGACCGGAAAGGTCTGGAGCAAATCCGTCAGACCATGCTGGATCTGGGCATCGCAGAAAACCGATTGAACCGCTGGCCGTTTATTCGCCATTCAACCTCATCCTAATATGCCTCTAAAGTACAAATCAGATATGCCAGCAGTGGTGATCGGCGGTGGCGTCAATGCGCTGGGCATTGTGCGCAGCCTGGGTGCTGCTGGTATTCCTGTGGTGGTAATGGATACCGACGCCAAAGCACCGGCAATGCGCTCCAAATATGCAAAAAAAATCGTTGTTCCGGTATTGGAAGGGCAAGATTTTATTGATCAACTAATAGCGTTTGCAGTTAATTTTTCTAGTCCGTTGACCCTATTTTTGACGGAAGAAAAAACCGTCAAAACAGTATCAGAATTACGCAGTCAGATTGATGCTGCTTATCGCATCCGCTTGCCGGAACACGACTGTCTGATGCAATTGATGCACAAGCAGGGTTTTCAGGATCTCGCTGAAGCGTATCACGCACCTATTCCCAAGACCGTTCGTCTGGAGGGACCAGATGATTTAATCCAGGTAGAAAAATTACAATTTCCTTGCGTGTTAAAGCCAAGTGAGAAAAATTACGAATATGGTGCACGGTTTAAGAAAGCATACAAGATGCTTTCTATGGACGAACTAAAAAAACAGTATCTTGAAATACATCCGGTTCTGGCGGATATGGTGGTGCAGGAATGGATCGAGGGACAGGATTCCGAAATCTATTTTTGTCTGCAGTATCTGGGAAAAGATGGCGAGTTAGTCGCCTCATTCACTGGCCGGAAAATACGCTCATGGCCTGTCAAAATTGGTGGCACCGCAAGTTGTACAGCAGCCTGGGAATACGATCAAGAGTTGACCGCAATGACCAAAGCTTTTTTTGATCAGGTCAGTTTTACCGGCATGGGTAGTATGGAATATAAGCGCGATGAGCGTGACGGTAAGTTCTACATGATAGAGCCGACGGTTGCCCGCACTGATTTTCAGGAGGAGGTCGCTACCCTGAATGGAGTGAATTTACCGCTTGCAGCATTTTTATATGAAAACGGATTGCCGGCGCAGCAGATCAACAAGCCGCCATCACCGATAGTCTGGCGCGATCCCCAATCTGATCGCTGGGCATTTGAAGAGGGCGGCAAGTTAGCGGATGAACGCTCTAGTACTTCGGCTATTTACGATGCGTATTGGCGCTGGGATGACCCTTTGCCCTGGATCGATTTTATGTTGGATCGGGTTCTGCAGCGACTACGACGTTGATTAGCAGAGGCGGAGCCAGATTCGATAAGACAGCCGGTTGTTGAGCACTAGGATCAGTCAAAGAAATAAAGAGAGAAACAAGAAAAATGAATCACATTAAGCAATTAGTTAAAGATAAATTGGGCATGAGTGTATTTCCAACCCAATCGATAGAAACCCATTTAAAAGCAGCTGCCGACTGGCTATTGCAAGCACAACTGGGGACGGCGGATGACGGTGTTGCTCATAGTTTTGATATCCGTGCGCAAAAATGGCTAGCTTCTTATCCCGAGACGACTGGCTATGTTATTCCTACTTTGTACGATTACGCAAAATATTATAATGCGCCGATTTACGCCGAGGCCGCCAGGCGGATGACGGAATGGGAATGCGATATTCAACTACCTGATGGTGGTGTCCGCGCAGGTACTATGGATGCAGAGATTGTGGCGCCAACGATTTTTAATACCGGGCAAGCCTTATTCGGTTGGGCAAAAGCGTATCTGGAAACTCGTGACGACCGTTATAGAATTGCATTGAACCGCGCTGCTGATTGGCTGGTTGCAGCACAAGATGAGGACGGTGCATGGCGTCGTTTTCCATCGCCTTTTACTACTTCCAAATTGAATAGCTATAACACACGCTCTGCTTTCGGTCTGGTGCGTGCGTATGAGGCAGTTGGAAATACCCGATATCTAGAAGCTGCAATTGCGAACGTCGAATGGACGCTGGCACGCGCTCAGGCCAATGGCTGGTTGCCAGATAACTGTTTGTCCGACAATGCGGATTTGACTGCACTGACGCACACGATCGCGTATTCTATTCGCGGCATTTTGGAAGTTGGTGTTGCGGCAGAGCGACCTGACTATATTGACCGTGCGCTGAAGATGGCAAAAGCAGTCGCCGTACAGCAGCGTGAAGATGGCGCGTTGAATGCGTTTTATACGCCCGAATGGAAAACGGCAGTTACTTGGAGCTGCGTCACCGGTAATTCACAAATGGCGATCAATTGGCTGCGCCTGGCGCAACTCACAGGTGAGACATCGTTGATCGCACATGCAAAAAAAGCTAATCGCTTCAATATGAACATACAAAATTTGATTACTGACGATCTGCATGTGCGCGGCGCGATGAAGGGCTCTCATCCGATTAACGGTGGATATATGACGTATCGTTACCCTAATTGGGCGACCAAGTTCTTTATGGATGGATTGATGTTGGAGCAATTGTTCGATAAGGTGAAGAACATCGGGTAACACTTTCTTACAAGTTAGTGAATCAGTCACCAGTAGTATCGCATTAGGTTTATGCCGGTGATGGTAGATTTTTATCTAGTCACTATTAGCCGCTGTTAACTATTATTAACGGATGTTTGAAGCAAGGCGTTGTATTTACTCTGATCAATTTATGTTAGATGTTTTTTTTACTGTTGATGTAGAAATCTGGTGCGGTGGTTGGAAGAATATCGACGCCAAGTTTCCACATGCCTTTCAGCAATATGTGTACGGTCGTACTGCCAAAGGCGAGTACGGTCTGCGCTATAAGCTGCAACAGTTGCGCGATCACGGTTTGTATGGAGTGTTCTTTGTAGAGCCTCTGTTTGCTACTCGTTTTGGATTAGAGCCGCTAGCAGAGATCATCGGACTGATTCAGGAGCATGGGCAAGAAGTGCAATTGCATATGCATCCAGAATGGGTCGATGAGGCCAAGCAAGTCTTACTCATTAATAGTGAACATAAACGCCAGTTCATGCGTCAGTTCTCGCTGGAGGAGCAGACGACCCTGATTGCTAAAGGGATAGAGTTAATCCAGCAGGCTGGCGGCGGACGA
This sequence comes from Undibacterium sp. GrIS 1.8, assembly GCF_040544445.1. Classification (NCBI taxonomy): domain Bacteria; kingdom Pseudomonadati; phylum Pseudomonadota; class Betaproteobacteria; order Burkholderiales; family Oxalobacteraceae; genus Undibacterium; species Undibacterium sp. GrIS 1.8. The sequence continues at coordinate 28,673 of NZ_JBEONQ010000024.1, forward strand.
GTGAATGCGTTCCGCGCAGGAAGTTTTGGTTTTGATCTGAACACCTTGCACGCGCTAGCCGCGAATCAAATCCCATTTGATAGCAGCTATAACGCCAGCATGATGGGTCTTGAAAGTGGTGTTTTGCCAGGACAAACCCTTAACGATCCAGTCGAATGTGCTGGTGTGATTGAATATCCGATGACGATCTTTAACGACGGTACTGGCGCACCAAGACATGCACAACTCGGTGCCTGTTCTAATCTGGAACTGGAGGGTTTATTGCAACAGGCTTACGACTATCAGCGTAAAAGCTTCGTCATCTTGTCGCATAATTTTGAGTTATTGAACGCCAATCGTGATAATGCCGACCCTATCATGATTAAGCGTTTTCGCCGTTATTGCGAGTTTATGGCCAATAATAAAAGCAGCTTCAATATGCGTGGTTTTCGTGGCTTATCACCAGTGATTTCTGAGTCATCTGCTCAGGCCTTGCATTCTCCACGTTGGAAAACCTTGCACCGCATAGCTGAACAAGTCCTGCGTCGCAGATACTAGTTCTTTCAACCTAAGGTAAGACAAATGGCAGATCAGCATGTGGATTACCTGGATGGTTGGCGTGGCCTTGCGATTATATTTCTTCTGATCGGTCATTTTTTTCCTATCCCCGGTATCAATTTTGGTCGTGTTGGCGTCGACTTCTTTTTTGTCCTCTCTGGTTTTTTGATGTGTCGTCTTTTGTTTATCAAAAATGTACCGATCAAAACCTTTTATCAGCGTCGTATTTCAAGGATATTTCCAGCGCACTTTGCATTTCTTGCTCTGGTCTTGCTGTACTTTTTCTTGACTGGAAAAAATATCAACTGGAGCGAGACGCTGATGGCGAGTCTCTTCATCAATAATTACTTTCCAGGAGAGGTCGGCCATGCCATCATGCCTTTCGGGCATATCTGGTCATTGAGTGTAGAAGAGCATACTTATATTCTGCTGACGCTCATTGCTGTGGCAGTGCGTCAGAAATATATTGATGTACGTTACGCTATTGGCAGCGTTAGCTTGCTATCAGTTGTTTTAGGTGTGCTCTACTGGCAGCATTTCCCTCCCGGTCAATTGGAGTACGAGCTCTGGGCGCATTCTGAAATTTCTGCTTTCGGTATTTTATTCTCTGGTTTGCTGCTGCTGTGTTTGCAGAGAGTCCGTATCCCGACCTTACCCGTGTTTGTCTATCCCGCTTTGATATTGCTTGGCTTGGCATGTTACTGGTGGTCAGTACCGTTGCCTGTCCGGGGTTTTATCGGCGTTGGCTTGTTTGCATTCACATTGAACGCACTTTCGACTGCGCCGGCGATTGTAAAAAAAATCCTGTCATGGACCTTACTTAAGCAAATCGGTTTGTGGTCTTTTTCAATCTATTTATGGCAACAGGTTTTTTATCTGGCACATCACAGAGATGGCTTAGCTACTTGGCTTGCAGTGTGCCTGGCCATATTCTGCGGTATCGCTTCATATTATTTGATTGAAAATCCTATGCGCCATTTTCTGAATAAGCGATGGACCAAATCTGAATGATCTTATGGTTGGATGTATTCAAAAGGCCGACCTGGCTTTGTGCATTGCTTACTATCTGACAAAGGCCTAACATGTTCATTGAACACAATAAAAAGACAAAGATGATTGCGATCTTTGCACATAATGAGTCACAAAAAATTCTTGCCTGTCTGGCGAGTGTTAAGCGCGCCATCTCTAATGACGATCGATGCATCGTCTTGAATAACGGTAGTAGTGACAACACGGGCGATCTGGTTCGCGCATTCATGTTGGACAATCCATTCTGTTCTTTGCAGGAGATCCACGTCGGTGATAAATCCAATGCCTGGAATGTCTTCATCCACGAGCTAGATGCACAAGCAACGCATTACTATTTTTTGGATGGTGATTGCGAATTGTTGCCTGATTCCCTGGACATGTTAGAGCAAGCTTTGACGGATCACCCAGAGGCACATGTTGCGGCGGCCTTACCCGCAGAAGGTATCGGTGTAGCAGATAAAGAATTGTTACTGCGGGACGGTGGCTTGTGCGGCAATCTATATGCTTTGTCAGGTACTTTTGTTACGCAGCTTCGCGCTGGCAATGTGCGTCTTCCCATCGGTTTGATCGGTGATGATTCCTTGATCGGTGCGCTGGCTTATTGGGATTTAAATCCCACCCAGAGCTGGGATATGCGCCGTATCTATATTTGTGAACCTGCGCGTTTTTACTACGAAGCTTTGTCACTATTATCTTGGCGCGATCTGCGCTTGTATTACCGTAGAAAAATCCGCTATAGCTTGCGCTACTTCCAAAATAAATTGATCAAATATCCGCTGAAGTCCAAAGGATTACAGGGCTTGCCTCAGCATATCGATCAGCTTTATGTCGAATATCCAGCCGAATTACGATTACGTTTTCGTGGAATCGACACTTGGTTTGACTGGTTAGCGTTACGGCAGATTAAGATGAGCATCACGCATAGATAGCGAGTTGTCATACGGTTGTTGGAATACGCTTATTTCGACAAATATCAGATACTCCCCATTTTAATATGACAAATAGCCTGATTGTCCATAGATTGATTGGATGATTAAAATATACTAATCAAGAGTATGTTTAAAATGCCACGAAAAATCTTAGCCGTAACATTAAAAATTCTGATTGCTGATCCCGGACTGCTGCGTCACTTCTAGCGACAGGTCGCGCTGAAAGTAAAAAAGATTGCCAGAGCAATCTTTTTTGATACTTGACGAGCTCAGTTGAACTCGTTACTTTGCATTAATTACTTAGCTTGTTTGCGACGTGCCATACCCAAGCCCGCCAGCCCTAAACCTAATAAAGCAACCGAAGCTGGTTCCGGAACACCGTTTGGAGGTGGCGGAGGTGGCGTCACTACGCTCGCATCCAGAACTAAGTTGTCGAATTGATGGTATGGGAAGCCTTGACCCCAGGTAACTGAATCCAGGTCGCTAAAGTTAACGAAGTCAAATGTATGGAAACTGAATTGGTCTGTGAATTGGAATGACTGGGTAACGGTACCGCCGCCATGGACATTACCTGTGAAGGTGATGTTCTCACCACCGTCAAAGGAGTAATAGTTATTCAATGCCGCTAAATCTATCGAATTCAGTGCAAAAGTGTTGCCATCAACTTTACTCAATACCGTTACACCCGAGCCCAAATTGTCATTAAACAAGCTGGCGGAGCCGTAATACCAGGTCATGATTTGGCCGTTGTAGAGGAAGTTTACATCGCCTGTACGTGCAGAATCAAAGCCACCGCTTGGATCTTGTGTCTGGAACAGGAAACCGCTTTCTGTATATGTCTTAGGACTTACGAAGCCTGTACCGTCGGTAGTTAATGAATCAAACCCGATCGTGGTTGCATGGGACTCAACGGACAGTGCTAACGCGGTAGATACGAGCGCCGCGCGAATGAATTTATTTTTCATGACAATAACCCTCAACAAGAAACGATTTTGTATTTCAAGCAAAAATCATACCTTATTACGCAGGCCATTGAAAAATAAGCTTGTTTTGTTAAAAATCGTTAAATTGCATCGGTTTTTTAATAGATGTGTAAAACAATTCGACAGCTATTTCTCCTTTTTTTCTGCTGCAACCAATGATGCTACCTGCTGAAACAAAGCTGGATAATCCGTTATACAACTGGCTTTTTCTTGTTGAATCCGGCGCTGATTCTCTACTGCGTTACTAGCCACAAGCTCAGTACCAAAGATCATCGCACGACTCTGTCCGATTTTATCGGACAGTATGCGTGCCAAGATCAGGTTGCCTAAACTCTGTTTAAAATGCCCAGCCTCCCAATACCATTGGGTCGCTGTTTTTAGGTCATTTTTTTCAGGAATCCGCTCACACTGCTGAGTGCCATATCCGCTGAAATCCCATAGCTTGATATGTACATTTGGATACTTGGCATTGGTTGCTGCAATTTCTTTGATTAACAGTTCTTTCCACTGCTCAAACGCTGGCCACAGACCCGTTTCTTCAAACATCGCCAGTATTTGCGCGTGGTAAGGATAGATGATGATATTGGCGTCCGTTTTATCTTCAGCGATCATGCTTAAAGTCGCACGTAAGCCATCCAATTCTGGCGAGCTGCCGCTGGCCGGAAATACCAAGTCATGTGGTTTTTGACTGAAGGTTTTTGCATATTCCAGCGCTCGTTGCTGGAATATGGCGTAATAGCCTTCTTCCCGTGCGAATTTTTTATATTCCAGCAGGGGATTCATACCACGTGGACTAATCGTTTCTGCCTCTGGATTTTTTTGAATTTCTAAAGTCTTGAGCGCATCGTTGACCGAGGTCAATGAAAACAGTGCATCAAATTGCCATTTAATCCCGTTCACATCATATTGGCTGACAGGTGTGATTACGGCTGGCGGTATAGGCTTGGTGGCATCAACCAGATAATCCAGAAAATCGACGCCTAGCAAGACAAATGCAGGCTTTTGTCCCGAGGTTTTGAAGTAGCTTAAGTCACGCCTTGAGGCACCAATTTTGGTACCAGATAAAGCCATGTTGTAAGCCGACAGACCGGCCTGATGAAAGCCTTGATATTCCGGATTGAGACCATACTCAGCACGAGAATTGCCGAAGATCAGCGCGCTTGCGTTAGTGCGGCGCGCATTGCTCAGTTTGATCTGTTCCTGATAGCGATCTGGTTGTGGTTTGACCGCATTGAACCCAGGCACATCGACGACTCTATACAGACGATAAGGGTCCACTACCACTACCAGTGCAATCGCTGCAGCAATACCCAATAATATGACGATGCAGGTCGAACGTAGAAAACGGACAAATGATGTTTGATCAGACATGTCGTTTCCTTAAAACTGAAAATATAAAAATTCTGCAGGCCGATTGATGAGTAGCAGACTGGCGACCATAATCATCCCCACCCACACTGCCCATTTCCAGCCTGGTGTCCAGCTCATATAACGTTGGATGAAGGCCGGTGCGTTATCTTTGCCGCTTTGATAGTCCAGCGCCGGATCGAATTTATCCATGATCTGCTGCGTATTTGGCAGCAGGAACGCGATGCCGGCCGCGATCAAAACCCAGGTATAGGTTTGTACAAAGCGCGTCCCGCCACCGAGATAAAACGTGATTCCCATTTTTTCTAATACTATTTTTAATCCGCCAAGATGGGAGCCGATGGTTTCTGGCAAGCCGATACCATAGACGTTGAACATGCCTTGAATAATCGAGCTGGCGCGATTGAAATCGGATGCCCTGAAAAAAACCCAAGCGATACAGACCGCGGCAAAAGTTAAGGCAATGCTAAACAACTTCCAGACCAAAGAATTACGAGGTAAACGTGAGGCACTAGCGATACCAACCCAGGCATGATTTAACATCAGATAGACGCCATGTAGCGTGCCCCAAATTACAAAATTCCAGCCTGCGCCATGCCACAGTCCACCCAGCACCATAGTGATAAACAAGTTGCAATAACGTCGCACGGAACCTTTCTTATTGCCACCTAAAGCGATATATAAATAGTCGCGCAAAAACCGCGACAAGGTCATGTGCCAGCGACGCCAAAATTCAATAATATTCACCGACTTATAAGGCGAATTAAAATTCAGCGGCAGCTTGATACCGAACATACGCGATAGTCCAATCGCCATATCGGAATAGCCAGAAAAATCAAAATACAGCTGGAAGGTATACGCCAGCACTCCGCCCCAGGCAATCAGTAGCGATGGGGTATCTGTTTTATCGAAAAAGAAGCTGGCATGCGGCGCCAGACTATCGGCGATCAATACCTTTTTGGCGAGACCCATAGCAAAAATCGATAAGCCAACTGCCATGTTTTTGGGGGACCATTGATAGGTTGCGGCATTACCAAACTGCGGCATCATTTCTTTATGGTGTAACACCGGTCCAGCGATCAAATGAGGGAAGTAAGTGACAAATAAAAGGTAATGTACAAAGCGATATTCTTTGACCTTGCCTTGATAGGTATCGACCAGAAAAGCTATTTGAGTAAAAGTAAAAAACGAAATTCCGATCGGTAAAATGATATGCAGCGCATCGAGTTTAGATCCAGTCAGATAATTGACACTGGAAATATAAAAATCCGCATATTTAAAATAAGCGAGCAGCGCGAGATTGGTAACGACGGCAAAAATTAGCCACGGCTTGGCCTTAGAGTGATCATTGGGATGATTGCGATCCATATGGCCTATGCGCCAGCCAGCCCAATAATTGAATGCGATAGAGCCTAGTAACAAAGGTAGATAGCGATAATCCCACCAGCCATAAAAAAACAGCGAAGCCAATCCTAGCCATCCTGCTGCTAACTGATGGCTACGTTTCGCCAACGCAAAAAATACGATGGCAGTGACTGGCAAAAACAGCAGTAAAAAACTGAAAGAATTAAAAAGCATCGCTTAGAATCATTCTTAAAAATAGGTAAAAATTATCAGCATCAGCTTGTTAGATCACTAAAAAATGCGGTGTGACTTTGAAGGCCGCAGCCGGCTCAGGCTTTACCTTGATGTGGTTTAGAGATGCGGCGGATCTGATCCGCAATCGCACCAAAGCTGCGATCAAATATCATGGCAAACCAATTTTTCTTATGTTCCGTAAATTGCCCGATCACATAAGTAAATAAGGCGATCAAAACTGAGATACAGAGAATATCCATCAAGCTAGTCGCATCGTGCGGGTAGAAGCGCAGCCACATCGATACCACCAGCATGTGTGCCAGGTACAGTGTAAAAGTGTAAGACGAGATGGCGCGTATGCTATGACTACATTTTTCCAGTAAGGAGAATTCTGCATAGCGCGCACAATAAAAATTCATCAGAATCATCAGGCAGACTAGGTAGTCCTCCAGATAACGACTGGCACTGCCCAATGTCAGTGATTTGAAAGGCCAGATCTGCGCACCCCAGGCTAGCAAGGATTGATCAAAGTCAGAATATTCGTAAACGCCAAGCGCAATTAGACTCATACACCAACCGAGTCTTGCCATGTTGACGCTGAGAGGGATTTTGTTTTGGTGATGGTATAGAAATACGCCACTCATCCATACGGGTAACAATAGCCAAAGTTTGTGTCCCAGGATTAAAAAAACGATGCCACCCAACAGGATGCGTTTGTATGAGGAAAAATAATAGAGGGTTGCAAAAAATACGTAATACCAGACTTCATATCCCAAAGACCAATAGGGGATGAGCCACGGCGGGATCTCAGAAAAATTCCATAACTCTCCCAAAAACAGAAGATGAAACGGAATATAAAAATACGCTTTAGAAACTTCGTAGTAAGGCGCAGCCCCATCGCCGTTCGGGAAATAAGTGTTGCATACGTAGTTCAATAAAAATGCCAGCAATAAAAGCGGCAATGCAACCGAGTAAATCCTGGCACAGCGAGCAACGGCATATTCACGCAAGGACTGCTGCTTGGTCTGCGTCGTATAGGCAATCACGTAGCCTGATAAGACGAAGAAAATAATCACCGCTTCCCGACCTAGTTCTGGAATAAATTGCCGGGCACTGCCGCCGACAATTTTTTGCGAACTGAAGTGATCTAACACCACAAATAGCGATGCCAGAAAACGAACAATGTCGAGGTAGAGGGAATATTGCTTGTTCATAATGGTTGATCAAATTTCAGACTGACTCTTGCTTGTGTCCAGATTGGTGTATCTGGTTAGTGCTGATTGCATCTGTCAGCATGCGTCAGATTAGAGTGAATTTGAATATACTCCCCATTAAATTTAAGAAATATGCTTGATTGTCCAATGATTATATGGATAATTAAAATATACCTATTGGGAGTATTTATTTCTCTCTAGGTGGGTAAGCTCAGACGGTCAATTTATAAACCGCGTAAGCCAGTCAGCCGGCTGTATATCTGCTTATAACGTGCAACGCTAATCGGCCAGTTTCTCTCGGTTTCTACATAGCGACGCCCAGCTTCACGCAGGGCTGGCCATTGTTGTGGCGCATCCATCAGCGTACCGACTTTTTGAGCCAGCGATTGCGGGTCATCTGCTTTAAACAGCACGCCGGTTTTACCGTCTTCAATCAATTCTAAATGCCCGCCGACATCGGACGCGGCTAACAAGCGTCCTTGCGCCATGGCCTCTAAAGGTTTGAGTGGTGTGACCAAATCAGTCAAGCGCATGGACAGCCGCGGGTAGACCAGTACATCCAGCAAGTCGTAATATTGCTGAACCTGCTCATGTGGCACCCGTCCGGTAAAGATCACTTTGTCGTCAATCCGGAGTTCTTTTGCCAGTTGCCGTAATGCGCCATCTTGTGGCCCGCCACCCACCAGCAGTACCCGCAAATCTGGTGCGTGCGTCAACATCAACGGAAATGCACGCAGCAGGACGTCCAGGCCTTCGTAGGCGTAAAACGAACCGATAAATCCGATCAGGCGTTTATCTTGCAACCCTAATTTTGCTTTCAGTGCGAGGTCAGCAATCCCACCGACAGAGAATTTATCGATATCGACTGCATTGGGAATCACAGTGACTTTGTCTGCAGCGATGCCGCGTTGTACGATATCTTTACGCAGGCCTTCACAAATCGTGGTGATTGCGTTCACACGTTTTAAAGCATATGTTTCCAGCCCACGCGTCACACGGTAGCGCAAGCCGAACTCTTTGGCCGTGCCGTGATCGACTGCGGCATCTTCCCAAAAAGCACGCACTTCATACACCACAGGAATACCAAATTTTTTGCCGGCGCGGAGTGCCGCAATCGCGTTCAGGCAAGGGGAGTGTGCATGCAAGACATCAGGCTTGATAAGCGGAATGATCTCGGACAAGCGACGCGTCAATCCATCAATGACGGCCTTTTGATTTAGTACGGGTAATTTGGCGAGTGGCCCGTTGATTGCGGGCGTCCGATAGAAATGTAAGCCGTCGACATCTTCCTCCAGATCCGCACAAACGCCTTGTTTGGAACCAGTGACATGAAAGGTGTCCCAGCCGAGTGCTTGTTGCTCGCGCAGAATGGAACGGGTACGGAAGGTATAACCACTATGCAGGGGGATTGAATGATCCAGAATATGCAGAACACGCATGATTAATGTTTCCCCGCAGTGTTAGTCGTCGACGTGCTGGCAGCGGACACGCCATTCGTACGTAAAAAAGCATCAAACATCAAGACGGACCACAAAGAGACACTATGGTCTTTTAAGCCAGACTGGTGCTGATCGACCATTTGTTCCAGATAACTTTGATTAAAAAAGCCCGTATCTAGTAAGGCGGGATTGAGTACAGCCGCCCGCACTTTTTCGCGCAAGGGACCACGTAACCAAGTCCCGAGCGGAATAGAGAAACCCATCTTCTTCCGGTACAAAATATCATCGGATAAATGTGGCTTCAGAGATTCTTTAAAAATATGTTTACCTTCGCCGCCCTTGAGTTTGACCGAGGATGGCAAGCCTGAAACCCATTCTACAAACTGATGATCCAGCAAAGGGACACGGACTTCCAATGCGTGCGCCATACTGGCACGATCGACTTTGGTCAGGATGTCACCAGGCAAATACGTTTTCAGGTCAATATATTGCACCATCGATAAAGGATCATCTGTCGGTGAGTTATTGGCGTGACCACGCATTACTTCAATCGCCCGATAGCCTTGTAGCTCACGACGGAATTTATCGCTAAATAATTGGTCGCGTACCCGATCTGGCAGAATCGAAACACCGTGAAAGTAACCCTCAACCAGATCACGAGCTAAGGCTTCAAACGTGGTCTTAGCGCGGAACATACGAGGTGCCCAATCGGCTTTAGGATAATACGACCCAAGAAAGCCAAACAGTGGTTTGCGCAGCGCCAGTGGCAATGCAGAACGTACTCTTTGCTCGGCCATGGCATAACGATAGCGACGGTAGCCTGCAAAATTTTCGTCACCGCCGTCGCCCGACAATGCGACTGTCACACGCTTACGCGCTAATTGGCAAACGCGATAAGTGGGAATGGCAGAGCTATCGGCGTAGGGCTCGTCATACAATGCCGCCAGCGTATCAATCAGGCCATAGTCGTCTTTATCCACGGTCTCGGTGTGGTGCCGTGTATGGTATTGATTAGCGACTTGTGTAGCGTAGGCGGACTCATCAAATGCCGGATCATTGAATGCGATAGAGCAGGTATTAACAGGCTCATTTGTCAGCCCCGCCATCATGGCAACGATTGCGCTGGAGTCGACACCGCCGGATAAAAAAGCACCCAGTGGAACGTCGGCAATCATATGGCTTTGGACGGTCTCCCGCAGACGGACGATCAGCTCTTGTTCCATCTCCGGTTCGGTCATGGGCGCATGCGCTTTGAATGGTGCATCCCAATATTTTTTAGGTTGTACTACGCTGCTCATTGCGCCTGCATGCAGCGTCAGCGTGTGTCCCGGCGCCAGCTTGAGCGCACCTTTGAAAATAGTTCTTGGTTCCGGTACATAGCCGTAAGCAAAATAATCTTCTACCGCACAAGGATCAATCTCGCGCACCAAAGTCGGTAACGATAGTAAGGATTTTAATTCTGAGCCGAATGCAAACATGCCATCCGGCAGAAAAGCATAATGCATCGGTTTGATTCCCAGCCTGTCCCGCGCCAGAAATAATATTTTTTTATTTCTATCCCAGATCGTAAATCCAAACATGCCGCGCAAGCGATCTACACAAGCTTCACCCCACTGTTCCCATGCGTGCACGATGACTTCCGTATCACAATGCGTGCGGAAGCTGTGACCAAGCGTGATTAGCTCTGCCATTAAAGCTTGAAAGTTATATATCTCTCCGTTAAACACGACAACGACGCTATGGTCTTCGTTGAACAGCGGTTGCTGGCCTGATGACAGATCAATGATGGAAAGACGACGGTGACCAAAACCCAGGCCATGCTCGATATGTAAGCCACCTTCGACAGGGCCTCGATGATGTTGAGTTTCGTTCATGCGGTGCAGCACATCTCTGTCGATGGCGCGCTCTCCTCGCATGTCAAAAATGCCGACTATTCCGCACATATTATGATTATTTCTTTCAAGGTCATTTCAGTTTTATATGGACTTTAATTTTGTATGGCAAAAGTGATTGTATAGATCGGTGTACGCAGCCAACATCGCATTGATACTGTAATACTGCTTTATACGCTTACGACCAGCAGTGCCGTGTAAGCTAATCAATTCGGGTTGTTGTAGATAGACTGCGATGGCATTCGTTAATGCATTAGTGTCATTGGGCGCAACCAGCGTCCCTGTGACATGATCCACCACTAATTCTGGAATACCACCAACACGGGTGGCAACGATGGGTAATCCGCAGGACATTGCCTCCAACATCGTGACGGGAGTGCCTTCGGCGATAGAGGGTAATACAAACACAGAAAATGTCTGCATGATTTCTGCAATATCACTACGTGCCCCGGGTAGCCAGACTACATCAGAGATACCGGCCTCGTTGATTTTGTTAATCAGTGCAGGTCGCAGTGGACCATCGCCGATGATGACTAAACGCATACGGGATTTATCGGCTGGCAATTGCGCTTGCAATTGAATAAAAGCATCCACCAGCGTGGCATGATTTTTTACATCCTGAACTCGTCCAACCGTGCCAATCACAAAGCTGTCAGGAGGGAATATCGTCGGTAAATTCAGTGGCGTTAATGAAGTTGCTTTATCCACCTCAGGCTGAGGGTTAGAACTTTGATGCGCGCTGAATTTGTTAGTGTCAACACCATTGTTGATGAGTCGGTTTTTAGCATCGGGTATACCAACCACGCTCTTGAGCCAGCGTTGCAGGTCGCCCGAAACCGGCACATAACAATCCACAAATGGGACTAACAACTTGCGCAGTAAGTTATGTTTTTTATTTTTACCGTCGGGATCACCGGCGTCACGTCCGTGTTCAGCATGAATGCGAACAGGAACCCCAGCCAAGCTTGCAGTGAGTGCGTACTCAATTGCAGATAGGTTATACGTATGCAGAATTGTTGGACGCAACTGCCGTAATAACTTCCAAAGTTTAAGATGTGTACCTAAGCCGAGTCCCGGCGCTTTATCTAAAGAGAAAAGCTGAACATTGGCTTGTGTAATTTTTTGTGCAAAATCGGTATAGCCAGTAAGACAGACAATCGCATGGCGATATTGATCTGCTGGCATGCCGTTCACACACTCCACTAACAATGTTTCTAATCCACCGAAATCTAAGCGGTAGATTAAATGCACGACGAGAGGAATGGGCTCTTGGGTCATTTTGCTAATGAATGTCATTGCTTCTTATTGGCCGCCAGCGTTTTTTCAAGCGTCGTCATATTACTGTCCAGAAAATGACGCATTACCACGCGAGCCTCATCAGGATTTGCAGTGTAAGGCGCAAACACAGCCAGTGCCGCACCATCATCTCCGCGCATCAGAATCTCTTCTTTTGTTTGTAAAACTTTTCCTAAGTAATCATTGCTGGTAAATTGCCCGCCCACCCAATACCAATGCCAGACGAGAAGCGGCCCGGCTGCGCTTTGCAGTCTGCTTTCTCTAAGGGACAGGGATTGCTTGCCGATGGTCTCTTGACGAACAGAGCTGCCGACGTTGAACCAGACCGGATCTTTTTCTGGCACTAATTTATTCGAAGAGCTGATCAATCCTGCGCCGCGACTTTGGTTGCGGTAGTACAGTACAGATATACCTAAAGCCTGCTTGTCTTGCGAGAAGAATTGATAAAGCTCCGTTTTAGCAGGAGCGAAATACGGTTTCCAATCGGTGAATGCGGTAGTCGGCTGCCAATCTGGATGAAAACTGTTAAGGATCGGAGTGGCAGGATTGAAGCTGGTTCGCGCAAGATAATTTCCATACAGCGGCCAAATACCTAAGCTGATAACTACGCCAATGAGTGCGATGAACAATCGTGATACAGGTACGGCTTTTACCTGCTCAGACTCTTGATTTGCGGTAGTTACTGGCAATACTTCTTTTTTATTTTCATGCCAAAAACTACCAATCCAAAACATCAAGAACATGACCAAACCGAAAAATAACCAACCGTAGATCAGATGATCAACACCAACTGCCAATTGCATCCCACTCAAATGACCAATCATCACGATCATATATGCCCGCATGCCATTGGCAATGATGGGTACGATGATGGAGAGCAGTACAAACATTAATTGGCGGATACGTGACACATAAGTGAGATATGCGTATAAAAAACCAAGCGTGATCGACGATATTAAATAACGTACGCCACTGCAGGCTTCAACGACCGACCAGCTTCCTGATGGAATTTCAAAACTAGCTCCGTTACGTAATACAGGTATGCCGGTGGCTTGCAGCGCAGCGACTGTAAAATCTGCCGTGAAATTAATGAGCGGTTCGATGAAGACATCGCCAAAAGGTACAGCAAGCAATAAAAAGAATAATGGGAATGCCATTTTCCATGAAATGCGCAGCCCCAGCATTGAAATCACAATTGCTGGCAACATCGCTACGAAGGTATATTGCCGTACTACCTGGACATCACCTAAATCCGCCAATAGCCAGCCAAATCCGCAAGCTGCTATAAGTAGTAATCCAGGCCAATAAGGCGCTGGTGAAAGGGTGCTTAATACTTGGCGTCGCTTCCATATCAGCCATAAACTGATGGGCAAAATAATGTAACCATGAGCGAACGTTTCCGAACTATTCCAGATCGCAACAATAGATTGTGCAGTCCCAAAATAAATCAGGAATGGTGTAAGTAAAGCAGCGATCAGTATCAGCACTATTGATGCATTAAACAATCCTGCGTTTGACTTGACGGACAGGGTACTCAAGATGCTTCCTTTGTGGCGATTTCCGATAAAACGGAAGGTGTGGCGTCAAGTAAGGTATCCAACATCGCCAGATTGCTACTCCAGCCATATTCTTGTTCTACTTTATGACGGGCTGCAGGACCAAGTAATCCATCGGGCTTGGCTAATAAAGCCGAGATGGCAGAGATAAATTGCTCGCTTATTTCAGCAACAATGAGTTCTTGATTTGGTATGGCATGAATACCCTCTAAAGCTTGAGGTGATACGACAACGGTTTTTGCCATTGCCATTGCCTCTAGCACTTTATTTTGAATACCACGTGCAATACGCAAAGGGGCAACAGAGACACCTGCATGCGCGATATACGGGCGTACATCCGCAACAGTACCCGTGACATAGACACCGGGAAGCCTGGCCAGGAGTTGTACTTGGTCGCTGGGTCGTGAGCCAACGATATAAAAACAGGCAGCAGGATTTTTTGCGCGGATTGATGGCAATATATCTTCGGCAAACCACTGCACGGCGTCGATATTCGGCCAATAATCCATGGCTCCGGTAAATACGATGACCGCTTGACCCTGTGGATAGGGATTGAGATAGTCTGGTGCTGGCGAAAAATATTCAGTATCGACACCGTTACTGAAGAAGCCGATTTTATGTTTACTCTCCGGTGCTAATTGCTTGAATAAACTTGCCTCCGCAGCGGAGACGAACAGTGAGGCATCGAAATTTTGCGCGATTTTTTTTTCATATCGTAAGAGTTGTCGACCTTCTCGGCGGTATATCCAGTTCATAGGCCACAATTTCTTCTCTGCATATTGCAGCCACTTATCTGAATCAATATCGACAAAGTCAATCACGCGACGCGCCTCCGATGCATATTCAACATATTGCGCCATCGCTGATGAAAATATTAGTACTCGTCCTATCGATTTCTCTGCCATCAATTGAGCGACCCATGCAGATAAATCAGCGTCGCGATAATAGTCGAGACTGAGCGCACGGTTACTGATCAGTGCACCCAGGCTGCGCAGTTTAGCCTTGACCGGATTTAACTTGCCGAAATAGGTTTCGCCACACCATTGTTTGACGATATCAACATACTGCCAATCATCGGGATCATCCACAAAAGTACCCAAGTGAACTTGATAGCGCTTAGTCAAATGCTTCAGCAGATGATAGGAGCGTATCTTGTCTCCCTTATTGGGAGGGTAGGGGATGCGATGCACCAAAAGCAGTATATGTTCCACTGTTATCCCAGATTTTTTACAAGGTGTGGACCTATTACATTCGCCAAAGCCAAAGGCATCCGTTGCCACATTTTGATAAATAGCTGATATTTGGGATTTAATGGGTTGGTATCGGGTACTGCTAATGATTGATGCAGCTGATAAGTGTAATGTAGTGCCTGAGCTTCAAAGCCCCAATTTTTTTTGAAGTCAAACGCACCAGTTCCCAGTTTGCTACGACCGAAGTCAAAAATTTTAAGTCCACGTTCACAGGCGCGACGCATTAATTCCCAATACATGAAATCATTGCCCGCGACTTCGCGAGCCTCGCTTTTGCCGCCGCCGTAGTATGGCAATACTTCATCACGGAAATAAAAACTCATCACGCTGCTCACAGTCCGACCGTCTTTGGTGATGGTTAATACTTCACAGTCGGTACCAAAGGTCTGCTTTAGCAAAGTAAAAAACTTTTTGGAAAATACCGGCGTACCTAAGCGATGTACGCTATCAGCATAGGCCGAGAAGAATCGTTCAATATCTTGATCAATTTCACTTTGTAGGCCAGCCTTAATACCTTTGCGCACCATCGCACGTTGCTTGCGCGGGATAGCCAACATGTTTTGCTCTTCGTCGGCAAAAATCTCTTTCCGAAAAGTGACATATAAATCTTTGGTGACCCAATCAGGATGTGATGCTTGCTCGCGATAATTGCGATATTCCAAGTGACCGACTTTGAGAGACGCAGCTAGTTTTTGTGCCTCTTGATTGAGTGCTTCTCTTGCGATATCGGAACTGGTTGCTATGCCACCATAAACACAAAAAGGTAAAGCAATGAGAGAGTGCCCGAACAAAAAACTTTTTATTTGAGCCAATGGCAAGACGCCGATGATTTCTCCATTGAGTTCTGCATAGAAAAACCAGGTTTTATGACCAAAGGCTTTTTCAATAACGGTTTGCCAGCCAGCCCGATGAAAAAAACTAGCTTCAGGGTTGGATAGTACAAACGCATCCCATCTGGCTAAATCACTTGCCTGCATTAAGCGAATAACAGGAGTTGATTGGATGGATGTCGGTTGCGTCGGCAAGGAATTGACGACAGCGTTCAATTGGGCACCAGAAAAATTTCGTCCATACGACCCCATTGAAAATCGCGGGTCAGCGCCTTGAGGCGATTTTCAGTACGATCAAGATTGACGTAATGACGGAAGCGGGTTTTTAAATTGATCTGATGTTGACGTGGTTGCCCTGGATCTATTTCCCACGGATGGAAATAGAATATGCCGGATTGCTTATCTTGTTGGTTGACTCTTTCCAGTAGCCAGCGGGAAAGCTGGTAGGGAAATAGACGGAAAAAACCACCACCGCCTGCGGGGAAGTTTTTTTGGAAAAAACGTACGGTCGTGATCGGCAGTTCTAATAAACCATCTTTGCCGTTCGGGTAAAAACTGAAGCGAGGCGCATCCGGCATCCCATAGTGATCGTGCTGAATTGGATAGATGCTGGAGCTGTATCGATATCCTGCCTGGAGCAGCAAATCGAGCGCCCATAAATTATTTGTCCCGATAGAAAAGCTGGGAGCTCGATAGCCTAGTACCGCTTGGCCACCGATATCTTCTAAAATCTTTTTGCTACTACTGATGTCTTCCAGAAATTGCGCCTGACTTTGATCCGACGCCCTCAAATGGCCATAACCATGGCTTGCCAGTTCATGACCTTCTTCAACGATACGTTTTACCATAGAAGGATAACGCTCTGCGAGCCAGCCTAGTGTGAAGAAGGTTGCCTTAACTTGCGCCTGACTGAGCAGCGCGAGTATGCAATCCATATTTCTCTCCACGCGGCAAGGCAAATCTGACCAGCTATCGCGTGATATGTGTCCAGCAAACGCCGACACCTGGAAATAATCTTCTACGTCAATCGTCATAGCATTACGTATGCCAGATGAAGAAGGAGATTTGCTTGAAAGTGACATGATGATATCCGTACCGATGCTTATTGTTGGGGTTTAATGGCGATACCAAGCTGCGCACCGATTACGGCGGCAATTCTGTCAGATGCATGACCATCCCAATATTCTGGGATGCGCCCGGCTTTGCCGCCGGTTTGCATCACATCTTTAAAAATTGCCATAATTTTTTCGGGATCTTGTCCGGCGATAGTATTACTACCTTCTTCAACCGTAATTGGTCTCTCAGTGTTATTTCTGAGTGTGATACATGGCACACCAAGAGCCGTTGTTTCTTCTTGTATGCCGCCGGAATCTGTGAGTACCAACTTCGCATCTTTCATCAAACCTAGCATTTCAAGGTAACCCATCGGGGGCAGTAATAAAATGTTTGATGAGTCCAATAACTTCATCAGACCAAATTTTTCCAACATGGATTTCGTACGAGGATGTACTGGAAAAATGACCGGTACTTCCGTACTGATTTTGACGATGGTTTCCATCAAAGCGGTCAAAATCGCTTGATCATCGACATTTGATGGACGATGCATTGTTACAACCACAAAGTCTTTTCGTCCTTCTAGAAAACCAGCACGTCCAGCATCTGCGGCGATCGTGCTTGGAGCAATTGTCCGGCTCAGATTATTTCTGAGCGTATCGATCATGACATTACCGACAAAGTGTATGCGACCAGCTGCAATACCCTCACGCGCTAAATTATCTTTAGCACTTGGCTCCGTCGTGAACAATAAATCGGAGATTTGATCCGTCAATACGCGATTAATTTCTTCTGGCATTGCCCGGTCAAAACTACGTAAGCCTGCCTCCACGTGGATCACAGGAATCCCTTTTTTACTGGCGACCAAGGCACATGCAATAGTTGAGTTGACATCACCGACAACCAGAACGGCGGACGGCAAATCATCGCCCATCGCAGTTTCAAAGCGACACATGACTTCGGCCGTTTGTACTGCATGGCTGCCAGAACCTACCTCTAAGTTGATATCAGGGGAGGGGATGCCCAACGCGTCAAAGTACTGTTCGTTCATTGCGACGTCATAGTGCTGACCTGTATGTAATAAGGTCACTTTTAGATGAGGTTTTAATGCATTCAGAGCGGCCATGATAGGCGCTATTTTCATAAAATTTGGGCGCGCACCGACGACGCAGATAATGCTGCTCGTGCCGCTTGAACTTGGATTTAAAACCTGCATTAATTGTCCTTCTCAGAATATTGATTAATTCGTGTCGGTGGAAGCATTTTTTTTAAGGCATCAATTACTGAAAGGATAGAGCGTTCCATTTTTGCCATTCTGTCGTCTATATTTTCCAAACTGGTATTTGACGAATCTCTTGCATTCAACACGTTATTACCTTGATCGGCATCCTTAGCGGGTAATTGAAACTCTTGTCTGATATCGGCAATCACTTGATTGACTTCAGCCTCTCCGAATGCATGTAATTCTTCCAGATAACCCATCAAGAACAGACGGTCGCATAAAGAGTTAATTTTTCTTGGGATGCCACCGCTATAGTTGTAAATAGCCGCAAATGCTCCTGCATCAATACTAGGATCATTTTTCCAGCCGACGGTGTGTAAGCGATGCTCGATATAAGACTGCGTTTCAGCTAAGTCGAGTGGCCCGAGGTGATAGCTGGCAATCACCCGCTGCAATAGTTGCTGCATATCGTCGCTCAGTAGGGTTCGCCTAAACTCAGGCTGACCAAGCAAAAAGGTCTGTAGCAATGATTTGTCCGCTGTCTGAAAGTTGGATAGCATTCGTAGTTCTTCTACAGCTCTTGGTGTCAGGTTTTGCGCTTCATCAACTACCAATAGCGCACGTTTACCTTGCTGATCACATTGCTTAAGAAATTGCTCCAAACGCGTCAGCAGAGTTGCTTTTGATGCGTTTTCATATTCAACGCCGAATGCTGAAGCAACCAGGCGCAGAATGTCATCGGAACCCACATGCGTATTGACAATTTGTGCGGCAAGAATATTTTCAGATTCCAGTTCGCAAAATAGATTGCGCATCAGGGTTGTTTTGCCCGCACCAACTTCACCCGTGATGACAATAAAGCCCTCGCCTTGTGAAATACCATATTCCAGATATGCCATCGCACGCTTATGTCCTTTGCTACCAAAGAAAAAGCGTGGATCTGGTTTTAATTGAAAAGGTTTTGCGCTAAAACCGTAATGTGACTCATACATCTGATACCTGACTCCGCTAGAAACCTAGCAATAAAAATAGTGTGACTGCATTTTCTGTGAAGCTGTTACTGCTTAATGTCGATTGTTTTTCGACTCGGCGTACTTCAAGCGTGGCTCGGAGTTTCGCTTGTAATTGCCTGGAAATAGAGGCGCGTAGCGATTTGTTATTGTCTTTAATATCGGTAGCAAGCGAATTGACTCTGGTAAAAGTCGCACTGACATTGGCATTTGTTCTGGAAGACAATTGCCAATTCCAGACTACATTAGCGCCAGTCTGTCTGGTGTTGTCGAGCAGGCTTGGATCATTGGCGCCCAATAAAGCCACATCAACATCACTGATCGATTGCGCTTCACGTCCGATTCTGAACACATTAAAAATAACAGTATTTCTTGCGCCGTTGAGCGCTACCGATCCCTGCAGACTCTTTTGCAGAAAAACGCGATTGGTTATTGTGTTTACTGGTTGAGAGAGGCTAGCCGGCAGGTTGGTATCTTTAATGAAGTTATCAATTAATTGCTGTCTGGCTGCATTGTCAGGAACGCTTGCTTTCCATAGCTGATTAAGGAAATCGGATGTATTCACGCTTGCCGCGACTAAATATTGTCCACGTGTTGTCGTAATGTCTTCGTTATATCCTAGGCTCCAGATGCTGCCTCGTGTTCTTTGATTTGCAGTCAACGAATAAGTCGAGCCATAAAATCTTTTCCCCGCACTGACGGCCAGTTTAGTTCTCTCTGTCGGCGTCCAAGCAAAGCCGCCTGACCAAAAATATCCAGATGGTTTTTCACCCGTAGTTTTATAGTTATTATCCTCATAACCAGCAGTTGCGGTAATAGCGAATAGAGGCGAGATGAAATAACTGGCATTAGCCGTTGTCGTTTGAAAAGTGACATCGCTTTGCTGAGGATAATGGATTTTTTGGTCGTTATATTGCAGTCCCCAAGTGACTGTTTTAAATGCGGAGCCGCTGTTTGCGCTGAGCTGTAACTGGTCAGCCTTACTATCTAAGCCATTTTGCACGCTGGTAGCGACACTGCTTCTGGTATAGCGTAGTTCGCTTGAAAATTCGTTATCAAAATTTTTGCGGAAATACGGAGAAACGCTATAGGTTCTTACCTCGACACGATTATTTGATAAATTAAGATTGTCAGCGGCAGCACTTTGAAATGGCGATGAATTTTGCTGACTAATATTTGAACTACCGTCTAAAAAAAAAAGACCGCGAATAAGTTCGCTATTGGCCGTAGCGTTCAGTATATGGTTAGTCCTTACTCCAGCACTATCTGACGAGTAATAAAGATTTTGCATGGCATAGTCTGCATGCAACTTTAATTGCGAACCGGTTGCTGTCAGCGAGAATCCCGGAGATGCCTGTGTAATGAAAGAGCTCTCATCATTGCCTTTTGGTAACAGGCGCACATTGTCAGTATAAGTTTCACTCAAATTGACACTTGGCACAAACTTCCATTCTGCTGCCAGAACAGGTTGCGCAAATAATAAGCCGATCAAAGGTATGCTCGACACCACGCGAGATGGAATCGCCATGAGCGCCGAAACGGGTAATTTCTTAACCGTAATAATGGCCATAGTAATCCCCATTTGAGAACGCTTTAGCTTTGTTATAAATTAAGTTCACATTGGAGCGAGATTTTAATTGGCCTAATACTTCTTTCACTACGTGTTGAGTTGTTGACTCTGCTTCAACCACCAAGACAATTTGCCCCATCTGATTTGCTAATACTCTCGCTTCTGTCGTCAGCAATAAAGGTGGTGAATCAAAAATCACAATACGATCTGGATACCGGCTTGCGATCTCATTGAGCAAATTACTCATACCTTGGCTGGCTAATAATTCTGTTGATCGTTTATGACTATTCCCTGCTCTCAGAATACTTAAAGTATCGATATTAGTTCTGAGCATTGCGTCTGCCAGATCAAGTTTGTCATCGAGTAAAACATCCAATAGTCCGATTTCTGTGGTGTCACCGGTTGTTTGTAGATTTAAATATCTTGGAACTGACGGGCGGGCTACATCCGCATCAACCAATAAAACTGTGTGATCCAATTCCATCGCGATACTTATCGCTAGATTGACAGCGCAAAAGGTCTTACCTTCTCCAGGTAATGAGCTGGTCACCATAATTAAATTGCCATGGTGAATCGGACCATTTTTTTGATTAAACGCTTTCTCGATAAGAGGACGCTTAATTAATCTAAACTCTTCAGCGATGGCAGTGCGCTCTGCATCAGGCGTTACCATGCCTAAGCGATGCAATTGAGCGATGTCTATTTCAACTTTTCTGGTGCTATTTTTACCAGGAGCCTGCTGTGGATTAATTACGATGTCATTAATGGCAGGTTTATTTGTGACTGCTTGTGGCGGCGTAGCTTCTACTGGCGCTTCGATTGGATGCGCAGCAATGGCTTTTCCTTGCTCTAATCTACTCGCCGCTTTTTCAATAATGCTCACGCTAACTCCAAATAAATTTACTTCTTTTACGGCCGGATCCTGATTTGAATCGGCTCATTGTAATGGTACTTAAGGGCTGATTATTATTTTAGATAAACCATGCCCATGATTGCCGCAAAAAAAGCGAATAGAACGAATGAAGATGCCGCAAAACCATACAGGCTTTGTTTCTGGCGTTTCTTTTCATTGTCTGTCCAATTCATTGATACCGTACCAAGAATTGGTAATCCTGTAACTTCCAGTAAGTCGGTATGAGATAGAAAAGTTGGTCTGATTTTACTCATCAAAACAGCGCCCGCCAAACCTATTGCAATCGCTGCGAGAAACACCAGTGATAACAGTCTTATTCTGTTTGGACCTATCGGAGTAAGCGGCGCTGTAGGTGGATCAACAACGCGGAAAGTCATCATTTCTGTCGTGGTACTCAAATCACCTGACAATTTTGCCGATTCTCTGCTGGCCACTAATTTTTCGTAATTTTCTTTATTAATTTGGTAGTCGCGGTTTAATTGCGATAACTGAGACTCTATTTCCGGCGCAGCAATACTCAGCGCTTTTAGTTTTGTACTACGATTTGCATACTCATCTACGCGGGCTCGCATTGACGCCACCCGAGCTTCTGCTCCAGACAAAGAAATCTTCAATTGTTGCAACAAAGGATTCGCTGAAACGATTTCTGCGTCAGGCTTCCTTACTTTTGCCTCTTCAATTTTTCGCGCTTCAAGTTGTGCGATCAGTCGTTTTGTGGAGACAATATCTGGATGCTCTTCTGTGAACTGTAAGCGTAGTGCATCCAGATTTTTGTTAAGGGTTTGAATGCGCGTATCAATCTCTGGATTTGGCGCAGAGGAGGTTTGACCTGGTTTAAGCGTATTTTCAGTGGTTAAAACTTGCCGTTTAATTGCATCTCTAGCTTGTTCAGCTTCTACTAGTTCTAACCGAGCCTGGTTCAAACTTTCTGTCATTGCCGACAGCTTGGTGCCAGAGTCACTACCTGGCCCAGGCAGCAGGCTCATGTTTTTTAGTTTGAAATCTTTCAGAGCATTCTCTGCAGTGACTAATTTTTCTTCGTATATTTTGATTTGTCCGTCAATAAACACGACGGCTTTGCTAGAGTCTTGTTTTTTATCGCCGAAACTTCCTTCAACGAAAATCGTCAACAGCGCCTGAACTACATCTTTTGCTAATTTCGGATTTTCGTCGTTGTAAGTAATTGTATAAATATCGTTTTGTACCGTGCCGCCAATTTTTATTTGAGCGATCAGGTTTTCGATCAGACGTTCCCGATCTTTACCAGTGTTGGCTTTGATATCCAAATCGACCATACGCATGACTCTCTCAACGTTAGGTCGACTGAGTAAGGTACGACTCATGATAGAGACTTGTTGTTCTACATTGGGGACGCTGGTCATGCTTGATAGCAGCGGCTTTAAAATGCTTTGGGTATCTACAAAAACACGTGCAGAGGACTGGTAATTATCTGGAAGCGTGTAAACAACCACAAAACCCAATAGAGAAACGAGCCAGGCTATCGTTACTGCATACCAGCGATATTTCCACCCACCCCTCAACAGGGATTGTAGCTGCGTTACCAGTTCCTCCATCTTCTTAAAGTCTCCATATGAGCTATTTTCAGTAGCAATTTGTAGTTGCAATCAGTTATCGGCGCGGATATAAAAGCACGATTATTTTGTGCCTCATAATATTATGTAAATATAAAAAAAACAAGTATATTCTTGATGCGATGCGCGCTAAATACAATGAAAGTATGACCTTAAAACGAGTTTTCTTTCGAGAGTTGTGCATACTTTGCATCTCTGCCAATACTTTTTGAAATAAGTCCTATTTTTAAACTGAATTCTGTTCATTCTATGAATAACATATTTGACATAAGCTTTCGTTTTTGTAGAAAGTTACTGTCTATTTTTTCCCACAATCCGACTAAAAATGTCAATAAAGTTATGCTTTAATAGCAATTTATTGTCTTGTTTTTAAGCCTGTTGGTGGTACCATCATGTTGTTAACTTCTGTTGAGTCGTATATACGCGGCTTGATGCGGCAGGACACTCAATCATCGTAAATAGGAATAGGGGACTCGCGTGAAAAAGCTACATACCAAAACATTAAGATGGCTTTCATTTATCTCAGCATCATTGCTCATGCTGGCGATTAGCGGATGCGCGAGCAACTTAACCCCGGCGCCGACGGCGGAATCGCAAGCGCCTACTCACGATTATTTGATCGGTGCTGGCGATACGGTCAACATCATTGTCTGGCGCAATCCAGAGGTATCAATGGTTGTGTCAGTCAGACCGGACGGTAAAATTACTACGCCGTTGGTAGAGGACGTCGTCGCTATCGGCAAAACATCGACCGAACTAGCGCGAGATATTGAAAAGGCCCTCGCTAAATTTATTCAGCAGCCAGTTGTGACAGTGATCGTGACTAATTTTGCCGGTCCTTACGAAGAACAGATTCGCGTCATCGGCCAGGCAGCTAAACCACAAGCACTGGCTTACCGCAAAGGGATGTCTGTGATGGATGTGATTATCGCCGTAGGTGGCATGACAGAATTCGCTTCCGGCAATAAAGCAAACATTATTCGCACCATCGATGGAAAGCAACAATCTTTGAATGTACGTCTTAATGACCTGATCAAAGATGGCGATATCTCTGCTAACGTACCAGTGCGTCCTGGCGATATTCTGGTAATTCCGCAAAGCTTTTTTTAAGTGTTGCGAAATCTTCGAAAAGAAATTACATCAAGGTTTCATTTGATTTAAGTGGATCAAACTTAAGAAAATCAAATTTCCTTACAAGAAAGCCACTTCTGATTTTTTAGAAGTGGCTTTCTTATTGGGTAAAAGCATATTGCTTATACTCCCCCAATATTTTTTCAATTATGCTTCATTGTCCAATGATTCTCTGGACAATCAAAATATACTTGCCGGTAGTATATCGCATCCAGACTTCCCATTTGACTGCAAGCGTTACAGCGACAATTATCTGGGCAAGATACAGAAAATATTGTTTGTATCGTCCTCGCATCTGGTGGCTTAGTTCGCCATATGCCTACTGGTTGCTGCTCTAGTGGAAAATCTAAAAGCCATCAATGTGGGAACTGGTAATGATTGCCCGACATTAAGGCTGCATATCAAAAAGCAGAGCTTTACCTCAGCTCTGCTTTTAGTTTGATCACTTTACATCACCAAATCAGATCAGCTTACAGTTGTTTTAGTAACGTCTTTGCCTCATCTGTTTTTGCAAAGTTTTTACCTGGTGCGGTAATCATTTCCAGCTCTTTTTTTGCTTTGACTTTGTCGCCGGATTTAGCTAACGCAACCGCGAAATGGTAATGAATATCCAAGGCATCTGGCTGTAACTCACTCGCTTTTTGCAGCAATTGCAAAGCGCGTGCGGTATTGCCCTGATCAAGCAATATCCATCCTAGCGTATCCATAATCGCTGGATTATCGGGTGCTAGTTTGCTGGCCCGTTCCGCATATTCAACGGCACGTTTATCTTTTTCTTCAGAATAAGCCCAGGCAATATTATTTAGCGCGGCAATATTATTAGGATCGCTTTTTAAAATAATCTGGAATTGTTCTATCGCTATCTGTTTGCCTTTAGGGGCAGTCAGGTTGTACGTGCCCCAATACATGTGTACTGCATTATCGTCTGGGTGATCTTTAAGCCATTGGACTACACGGGCATCTGCTTCTTTAGTTTTGCCATCCTGGATCATGACATTGTGCAATTTGACGACAGTTTGCCCGTTCGCATTGATTTTGAATGCCTGCTCGTAGGCTTTGATCGCTAAAGCGGATTTTTTTTGCAGCGTTAATGTATCGCCTTCAAGCAGGAATCCTGTTGGTACTTTTTGATCTTGCTTTTGTATTTGTCGAGCAATAGCGAGAGCTTCATCAAAATTATTATTCTTAATTTGCAGGCTAGCCATTGCGAGTTGACCTTGCAAAAATTTAGCATCCAGACGCAAAGTCTTTTTCAGTGACTCCATCGCTGCTGCCTCATTCCCCATAGACATC
Organism: Undibacterium sp. GrIS 1.8; assembly: GCF_040544445.1. Taxonomy (NCBI): domain Bacteria; kingdom Pseudomonadati; phylum Pseudomonadota; class Betaproteobacteria; order Burkholderiales; family Oxalobacteraceae; genus Undibacterium; species Undibacterium sp. GrIS 1.8. The sequence goes on from NZ_JBEONQ010000024.1 coordinate 54,358, forward strand.
TGCGTGGCGGCGACTTGGAATTGTGCTGGCGCGGATTCTGGCAATAGAGCGGCAAGCTTGGTAAAACTATCCAGCGCAGCGGCTTTATCACCCGTTGCTGTCTGAATTTGCCCGAGCAGGGCAATCAAGTCGGGACTCTTTGGATTAGTCGCTTGCGCATTTTTCACAAACGTAATCGCTTTTTGTTTGTCGTTCATACGCAGATACTGCGTTGCTAGCAATTGCGTTATTTGTGCATTCTCCGGGTGATCTGCGTTGGCACGTTCCAACCAGGTTTTTGCAGTTTCATTATCACCTTTAGATAAAGCGAGTCCTGCTAAAGCAGTCATTGCCGCAAGATTTTTTTTATCTTTTTCCAGGACGGCTTCGAGGCGTTTTTTTGCAGCGTCAGGTTTTTTCTCGTCAACATCGAGTCTGGCTAAATTGGCGATCGCAGGGAAAAAGTTTGCTTGCAAACTCACTGCACGCTCAAAACTGGCACGTGCATTGGCAGGATCTTTCTTGCTCAGATAAATGCCGCCTTTTAGATTTTGTATTACCGGATTCTCAGGTTGTTCTTTCTCTGCCGCTTTTGCTGCAGCAAGCGCCTTATCGTATTCTTTTAGTTTGAGATGAGTCATGATTAACAAGACGTCAGCTTTAGGTGACTTGTCATCCATCGCGGCGGCTTTTTCTAATTCTGCAATCGCTTGAGTACTGTCGCCTTGTCCCAGCTTACTCATACCTAGCGCAGTATGATACTCCGCCGTTTTGGGTGCCAATGTACTTGCCTTGTCAAACACCTCTGCTGCTTTGGTATAGTCTTTTGCCTGCATATACGCTTCACCGGCTAAGCCTAGCAACTGAACGTCATCTGGACTAGATTTGAGTGCAGCTTCGACTAAGGCAATCGCTTTTTGCGGCTCACCATTTTTAAGTACTGTGGCAGCCAGTAATTTCTGTGCGTAGATACTACTTGGTACTTTTTCCAGATATTTTTTTAAATCTTGCTCAGCTTGTTGTGTCGCACCCAACGCATACTGCACTGCGCCAGATAACAAAACGGCAGGCATATATTCAGGGGCAACACGCAAGACTTGTTGCAGCGATTCTTTTGCCGCAGAATTTTTGCCTTGGCTGAAGTCCAGCAGTGCCTGTGTGTACATCGCTAGCAAATTACCGCTGGACGCTTTTTTTGCAGCATCAATGTCTAGTTTGGCTTCGGCGAATTTTTTCATGCCAATTTCCAGATTAGCTCTGACGAGCAGCGCTGACGCGTTTTCTGGCTGCAATTTCAGTGTTCCGGTGTAGGCAACCAAGGCTTCGTCCAACTTGCCTTGAGCGCGCATCAAATCACCTTTAAATAACCATGACGAGATACTCGCAGGATTTTTTGTGACCGCCTGATCTGTATAGCGAACGGTCTCTTCCATGTTCTTGGTGGCATACGAATATTTAGCCATACCGATTAACGCATCTGGAAAATCTGGCTTGGCTTTTAATGCCTGCTCAAACGCGTCCTTTGCTTCTGGTGACTTGTCGAGCGACAAAAACGCATTACCGCGTAGCGTCAATAAATCGGGGTCTGTTTTTGATTTAGGATCTTTGTCTGTTTCGTCTATGACTTTTTGAAACTGACCCTGGGCTAGTAAGGCTTTCGCTAAATCCGGCATTAAGGCGTTTTGATCAGCACCTAAACTGATCGCTTTACGAATTTCTTTTTCTGCGGATACTGCATCACCGGTCTGATTATAAATAGCGCCGAGTAAGAAGCGGGCGTCTTTATTGTCAGGATCTTTTTGGAGAACATTTTTGAGCTGGATGATCGCTGCTTTGGTGTCGCCTTTTTGTTGATATTGCTTAGCTTCGGCGAGCAGTTTTTCTGAACTTTGTGTCTTACTGCAGGCACCCAAACTTGCTATGAGTACGACGGTTGCTGACAGCATGGCGACTGATGCTTGTTTGTTGCGATTGCGTGACATATGTTTATCCTATAACTCAAATGAATGCGGGTTGGTGATGTATGGAGTAGCAATAACCGATGGATCTTGGCGCAACTTCGATATACCTCAATTGCGATAGTCTAAAACCGATCGATTTCTAGATCGATTTCTATATACTCCCCATAAAAATATTAATTAATGCTCAGTTGTCCAGTAACTATATGGACACTGAAAATATACTCGCTAAGAGTATATTTTATAATGATGGATGTACCTCGGAGCGGATAGACCGACATTTGCTGCTCCCGCGTTTGGCGTTGCAGTTGACTTGCCTGGTAGGGCCAGCCAACATGAATCTCGGAACGCAGCGTTATTTTTCGCAATCTTATGTTGTCTTCCCATTCTGTTTTTTATTTAAAGTTATTTTGCCGAGATTACACTATTTTTAAACTGATTCCCACAGCGATAAAACGAAATATGCTCTCAGGTAATAAAGACGAGCTACTCTTTACTTTATGTCGTTTTTTGAGACGGACTTATTCAGGAATCCAGCTAAAGATTGCAGTCCAATTTTTATACGTCGCCCAAGGATATGCCGACCAGCCAGAGCAACTCCCACAAGCGTACCGCGATTGAAGGCCGTAATGCCCCAACGTTCTCGTCTATGCGACATCCACTCCTGCTTGTACGGTTCGTCTCCGGTCAGGTAATCCACCTCAGTCACTTTGTCGATATCAATCACATGTCGCATCACATGCGCAGTCAAGATAGAGCCGACTGATAATTTGACATATTGCTCATCGTAAGCGAGTTTGTAGATGGATGCGACTTGGTGATGAACTAGCCAGATTTGCGCTGCCGCTGCCCGCCCGTCAATGTAGGCAATACCCAGACGCAGCCAGCCTTCGTCCGCCGATAATGCGATCAATTGCGGGATAAATGCAGGATAAGTTTCTGAATTTTTCCAACTTGCCGCATACACAGTTTGGTAATCCTGAAGCGCCTTATCTAGCGACTCGCCTTGCTGAAAAATAGTCATCTCTAGGCGCTCGGCTTTAATCAACTGCTTGGATTTTCTGAGTATGGTATTTTTTAATTTTGACGGGAGTTGTTCAAAGTATTCTTGATATGAGCGTCCCCTGATATCGAGATACCAATTGCCGAAACAAAAATATGTTTGTATCGCCATGTTGACACGTTTCAGCGCAGCTTCTAGCGCGTCAAAATCAGAAGTTAGCGGATCCATAGGATGGAAATTGATTACGTCCCAGCGTGGTTTTTCTGACGCCATCATAGCGATTAATGCTTGTATATCGCTACGTTGAGCTTCGCCATCATTGTGTGCAATCACTGAATACAGCGATGTATAAAAATTCGACAAAGAGGTCAGCGTGTTGATAGATAAGCCAAGTTGCGAGTACCGCGCCGCCCACATCGGTAGTGCTGCTGTCATTGGATTTGCATCGGTTTCTGATTCGAGGCAATAAATATGCAAAGCGCTATTAGCAGGTCGCGCAGACAGATCTAAGTTTTTTAGCCAGGCGAGGCTGGCGAAGATATTTTTGTGCGACGTTGTTGATTCAAACAACTGCAGGCCAGTGGCAGGGAGTGTTTTGAAGTCTTTGTAAACGCGAACCTTCTTCATTAAAACAACCTCGGCATGAAGGCAATAAGGTGTAGAGAAGGGAGGCAAAGGGCGTTCAATTTTTCTTGTGAACGCCCTTTGAATGAATCATGGGTTGACTGTGGGTTGCCAGCCATGTGTTGCTAGCTCAGGTACTGGCTGTGTCCGGTACTAGCTGTTACGAGCTAGCGCTGGTTAAGTTCTTTTTGTACCAGTCCATTGCTTCTCTCAGGCCCTTATCTACGCTATGGGTTGGCGCGAAATTCAGCAATGTTTTTGCCTTGCTGATGTCGGCCTGAGAATGACGGATATCGCCATCTCTAAACGCTTCATATTTAGGCTGATGCGATTGCACGTGCGGGAAACTATCGAGCAATAAATCACGCATCATATGATAAAGCTGATTCAGGCTAGTGGTGTCGTTGAGTGCCACGTTATAGATTTGGTTCACCGCGTCTGGGTTTTGACTCAGCGCCGCTAGTATATTGGCTTGCACGACATTATCGACAAAACAGAAATCTCTGGTGGTTTCTCCATCGCCATTAATACGTAATATCGAGTTCTGGATTAATGCGGCGATCCATTGCGGAATTACAGCAGCGTAAGCACCATTCGGATCTTGTCTTGGGCCAAATACGTTGAAGTAGCGTAAGCCTACTGACTCGACTCCATAGCAACGTGCAAACACGTCGGCGTACAACTCATTGACATACTTAGTGACCGCGTATGGCGACAATGGTTTACCGATCACCGATTCGATTTTAGGTAAATCAGGATGGTCACCATAGGTCGAGCTGGATGCCGCATAGATGAAGCGTTTTACTTTGGCATCTCTGGCAGCCGTCAGCATATTAATGAAGCCGGTGACGTTATTTTCATTTGCCAGCAAAGGATCTTCTATCGAGCGAGGTACCGAACCTAAGGCCGCATGATGCAACACATAATCAACACCTTGACTCGCAGACTGGCAGTCTTCCAACTTTCTGATATCGCCTTGAATAAAGGTAAAATTCGGCCATAATTCTGCGCCGACCAGATCACGTACCTGATCCAGATTGTGCTGATGACCTGTCGAAAAATTATCCAGGCCAACTACTTTCTGGTTTAATTTTAATAAGGTTTCCAGCAGGTTGGAGCCAATAAAACCCGCTACTCCGGTAATTAGCCAACAAGATTGCTTCGCCTTCAATTCTTGCTGGATCGTCTGATATGTTGTCATTTTTTTGCTAAATAAATGGATGCGCTAAATTAGAGACGCCAGATGCTAAAGCCTGCGTCATGTAAAGCTGCTCTGTCAAATTTCGATTTGATATCAACAAAGCAGGCGTTGTCGATCGTTTTTGCTTTGTAATCGGACAGCGGGCGTTGCATCAACTGGTCATGTGATACGGCGGCAATAATGACGGCAGCACGGGGTAGATTGTCCCATGTTTCCAGTTTTAAACCGTATTCGTGCTGAGCCTCGTCTGCATCTGCCAGAGGATCATGGATGTGCACATCGACGCCATAGGATTGCAGTTCATAAATCATGTCAGCTACTTTGGAGTTGCGCAGATCAGGACAATTTTCTTTGAATGTCAGTCCCATTACATTGACGACGCAGCCTTTGACGTGATGCCCTGATTTGATGATTTCTTTAACGACTTTTTCCGCAATAAATTTTGCCATGCCGTCATTGATGCGACGTCCGGCCAAAATGACTTGAGGGTGATAGCCCAGCATATCCGCTTTGTGCGTGAGGTAGTAGGGATCAACACCGATGCAGTGTCCGCCAACCAGACCCGGACGGAAGTTCAGGAAATTCCATTTCGTGCCAGCTGCTTGCAAGACTTCTAGCGTATCGATACCGATCATGTCAAAAATGATCGACAACTCATTCATCAGCGCAATGTTCAAATCACGTTGAGTGTTTTCTATCACTTTCGCTGCTTCTGCTACTTTGATACTCGTCGCTCTATGCACGCCTGCCACAATAATTCTCTCGTAGAGTTTGGCAACTTTATCTAAAGTGTCAGCATCATCACCGGAGACGATTTTTAAAATCGTGGTCAGTGTGTGTTCTTTATCGCCCGGATTGATTCGCTCAGGTGAGAAGCCCACATGGAAATCTTCTTTCCATTTCAATCCAGAATGTTTTTCCAGTACGGGAATACAGACTTCTTCAGTCGCGCCAGGATAAACAGTGGATTCATAAATCACGATACTGCCGCGTTTTAAGTGCTTGCCGACACTCTCGCTAGCGCCGATTAATGGTCTGAAATCTGGATTGTGCGCAGCGTCCACTGGAGTTGGTACCGCTATCACAATGTAATTCGCCTTTGCCAAATCCGATGGATCTGTACTGACGCTCAGATGGCCAGCTGCTCTCAGATCATCGGACGATAATTCTCCGGTGGGATCGATGAATTCTTTGTAGCTAGCAATTTTGCTGGCAGAGAGATCAAAGCCAATTGTTGTTATTTTTTTGCCGAACTCAACAGCCAAAGGCAGGCCAACGTAACCTAGCCCGACGACACCAACTATATCCATAAAATTTCCATTTTGATAATAATTCTTGAGCAATATAACAGATACGATAAAAAGTCACAATATCTGCTGATGCTTGTATGAGAACGTGACGCAGGATTCCTTAGAATCATAGCCAATATTTACAACAGAGTCGCTTTTTAACTACTTTCTCATCAGTAATTCATGCACAAAGTTAACAGGTATTGCGTATGAAATACCGCTTGGGTTGGTAATCGCGGTTTCTTTTAAGCCTTTAATTGCCACACTATTAATAACGCCGACGACGATGCCAGACTCTGGGTCATAAACCGGGCTGCCGCTATTGCCTGGGTAGGCAGTTGCATCTAATTGATAAACTTGATACGCAGAACGTCGCAGTTGGGTAATGACTTTGGCATCCAACCGTTTTGAATCTGGAGTCGGTTTAGTCACTGGGGTAATCGCAGAAATAATGCCACGATGTGTTGCAGGATGAAATCCCAATACTGCGGCTAAGGGGAAACCAGTAAACGCTATTGCCTGACCTTCTGCTATTTTGTCCGGGCTACCTAATTCCATTGCTGGCAGTGGCGCACCAGAAATTTTTAAGCGCGCCAGATCATGTTCTTCATCAACGGCAATCACTACGGCGGACCGGAATTCAGTTGATTCGCCTTTTGCGGTCAAAATACCGATTATTTCATCACTCGCGAGTAAGCTAAGACCATTAACAACGTGCGCATTGGTGATGACAGTAAGTCCATCTCCAACCACAAATCCAGTGCCAGAAAAATTCACAGCCGGACTACGGGTTTTTTGAAAAGTCCCAATCGCGACTATCGACGGTTTGAGTGTTTTTACTAGAGTTGGAAAGTCACTTGCGAGGCAATTACTCGTCATAGAGCTAACAATAAAAATCGCTAAAAAATAATACGCTAAAGTAATTTTTTTCATATGAATTCTATTGGGAATTTTTATTGTGCAGGGGGATACTAACCGTAGCGGATTCGTACTGAAAGCGCAATCAAATTCAGATTAATTTTTCTTAGACTTTTATCAGAAGTTAGTTTTTGGCAATGACGATTCAGCTAAAAAAGCATCTGTTATTTAGAACTGGTTTTACGTGTTTCAGCATAAAAAACGGCGACCAAAAGGTCGCCGTTTTTTGAGCGATTCAATTTACATTTTTGAGCGACGACGTGCAATCAACAACATGCCTAAACCTAAACCGAGCATCATGATGCTACCTGGTTCTGGAACGACATTTATTTGACCACCAGTTGCTTCTACCAAATACGGAATGTAGCTTGCGAGCAAGATACCACCGAAGTAAGTACCGAAAGTACCAGGAGTCTGACCAGTAAATGTGCCGCTAAAGGTATTATTTGCGACTAGCAATAATTCACCAGTAGTTGGATCTGTTATGAATGATGGTCCACCTGAATCACCAGCGCCGATACCGGATTCTTTGTTGTTTGCCAGTTGTGGAGTGCAAACACCATATTGGGTGCAGAAAGTATCTTTTCCGCCACCGTCAAAGTCCGCATAATAGACTTCATTCGGTCCCGCAAAATTTTGCTCATCATCACCATCAAATAAGTCGATATAGTTTTCGCCAGTGCGTTTTTTTGTAAAGCTGGCGGATCCACTTTGATAGCCATTTACGCCATCACCTGTTGTGCCGTAGCCCGCCATAATGATATGTGTGCCAGAGGTCACAGGATTGCCGGAGATGCTATAGATTTTTGCGCTTGCCGGCGCATCTTGAGACAGAGTGATCACCGAAATATCATCGTTCACACAGAATGAATTGACGCCCGCCGGACACTTACCAAAACCGTTGTAGTTAGGATTCATAGAAATTTTCGATGCGGTAATCAATGCATTGACATTGCCGTTGCTATTGAAGACGACGCGAACATCGTTACCCGGTTTGTTGATATCAACCAGATGGCCATTACCGTCGCTATCAACGCAGTGACCGGCGGAGATCACCTGACGTTTGCCAACTAATGCGCCGGAACACAAGAAAGATTGACCGTCATAGCGGATGTTGATGCTGACTACACCAGAATATGCTGAGCTTGGTGTATTTGGATCAATGTGTGCGTTTGGTGTATCAGGTAATGCACCCGCGGTGATGAGCGGAGTAAAAGTACCATCGACTGCTGCGGCTTGCGCTTGTGAACTGAAAACTGCACCGGCGATCAGTGCCATTCCTGCGACTCTTGTGAAAATGCTTTTCTGACGTAACATTACCTCTCCTTGTGATTGGTCGTTCGATATTTAGACTAGCTTATTATTTCTACTGTTTGCGTCGTGCGCGAAAATTCCTACCGCATATATTGTGCCAGTGATGAAATTTTGTTTTCTTTCAAGCACTTATCTTTTCGTGTGGAAAAGTTTGTGTCTAATTGTAAAATTTACCGACACGACGTAAAGATGCCTCATAGAAATTTTGAGCTAATACAAAATCGCAACTGATTTGTGAGGTGGTTCGATGGAAGTGGAGGGGGATAGTAGCCCAGCTAAGCTGAATTCAATTCAACTTGCATCAGAGTTTCATTGGAGCTTTATCAGAGATAAGTTTAACGTTGGTCTTCTGCTTGTATCGTCAAGGCACCGCGTAACAAGTTAGCTGCCAGGCGGTCAAAGCCATCGCTTTGACTTTGTTTCATCTTTAACTGCAGTTCAACGACGTCGCCATAAGCAGCGCGGATGATGGTCACGCCGTGTTGCTCGCACAGTCGGCGCAACTGCGACTCATCGGCGAATGCCAGTTGATAGACGTGTTCGCACATCAGCTCGATCTGAATTAATTCTGCGGTTTTACATGCGTCTGAAATGGCTTGGCCATAGGCGCGGGTCAATCCGCCGGCACCTAGTTTGATACCTCCCCAGTAGCGCACGACTACTGCCAGAATATTGTGCAGTTGCTTGTGTACCAGCACGTTGTACATAGGTTTGGCGGCGGTGCCTGAGGGTTCGCCGTCATCATCCAAACCAGAATCGCCATCGCAGATCAGTACCCAGCAAACATGTACGGCATTCGGATGTTCGGCACGTAAGTTCGCCAAAATTGCACGTGCTTCTGCGCGGCTGGTAACTGGATACAGCTGGCCTAGAAAGCGACTTTTTTTAATCTCGATTGCGGCGTTGGCGAATGCGGCTAATTGATACATCCAGTAAATACATCCGGTGAGTATATTTGAGTTGTCCATATATTTACTGGACAATATGCTATTTTCTTGGAAAAAATTGGGGAGTATATAGTTCTACTCAGGCTGAGAACTATTTTAAGTCTCGCTCCATTGTCTCATCAAGTTGTGATAACAGCCTACTAGTTTGACGCGCGCACGCTCGTCTGCCTGGGTTTGGTTGAGTGTCTGAATCGCGTTATCCATATCAAATAACAAGCTGCGGTGACCGTCGTCTTTGACCAGACTTTGTACCCAGAAAAAACAGGCGAGGCGCATGCCACGGGTAATCGGTGTGACTCTGTGCAAGCTAGTTGCGGGATACAGCACCATGTCGCCCGCCGCCAGTTTGACTGCATGCATACCGTAGGTGTCTTCTACCTGTAGCTCGCCGCCATCGTAGTCTTGTGGGTCAGCCAAAAACAAAGTGGCGGAAATATCGGTGCGTAGTTTGTTGCCGGTATGTGGATGAATCCGCACGCTGCCATCGACATGCGCGCCGAAGGTCATGCCCTCGCTGTAGCGGTTAAACATCGGCGGATAAACGATATTAGGTAAAGCGGCGCTGATGAACAAAGGATTGCGCTCAAGCGCGGTGAGTATCAACCGTTGGCAATGATGTGCGACCTCGGACCGCTCATCAATTTGCTGATTAAACTTGACCGCAGCACCTTGATAACCGGCTGTTACTCGTCCGTCGACCCAGGCATCACCAGCTTGGCTGAGTAGCGTCCGTACGGCGTCTAACTGCGGAGTATCAAGAACGTTGGGAATATGAACCAGCATGGAGTTTTCTGCTAAGTTTGATTGGTTAGAAATTGAACATTGTCCGGCGCAATAACAAAACCGGAGCAGCAATTATCTTGCAACTCCGGTTTGTTCGCTAGCGCTTAGTTGGTACTCAGTTATTACTTAGTCGCTACTTAATTACTGCAATAAGATAGTTGCCTCACTTTATGCATTACATCCGATAAGTGAATGAAATCATCGCAGCACGTGAGGTACCCGGGACCGAACGACCGCCATCAGATGGGATCAGAGCGTCGTAATACATTTTGTCCGTCAGATTAAACACGTTTAAACGGAGTTCGTATTTAGGCTGTTTGTAAGCTGCTGTGGCATCCCAACGGGTGTAACCACCGACACGGACTACGTTGGTGTTGCTGGCGAAACGTTCCGACATATAAACTGGACCACCGCCCACTTCCCAATGCGGCGCTGGCTCGTAAATGGTCCAGGCGGTCAGGGTGTTTTTTGGGGTGTTAGCTGGTGTTTTGCCTGAGGTGCCATCCAATGCTGATGCGCCGACAATCTTGGCATCCAGGTAGGTGTAATTCAGCGCAAGTTGCAGCTCTTTGTTCACGCGGCCAGTCGCACCGGCACGGAAACCATTGACCCGCACTGTGCCCTCTAGCTCATACACACCGGTGCTGATCAGACTGCGGGCATTTTCTTTCTGCACTTGGAACAGGGCAGAATTCAATGCCAGATTGCCGTCAGCTAAATCCCATTTTCCGCCCAATTCATACGAACGGTTTTTTTCCGGATCAAGATTTTGCTGACCAGTTGTGCCCGTCAATTGTTCCAGTGAAGGATTGAAGGAAGTACCGTAAGAAACATAGTAAGACTGGGTTTTGACTGGCGCCCAAATGCCGCCTAAACGCACACTGGTGAAACCAATCGCTTGCTTAGCGCCTGCCAGGGTTGTGCTACCAGTCGTATTGCTGGCATTGATAGAGTTGCTGATGCCAGCAGTGTAGCGGTCATAACGCAAGCCACCCGCGAGTTTAAACTCAGGGTTTAATTCCATCGTGTCATTGACGTAAGTCGCCACCGTATTAGCCGATCCGCCGGCGCGATTGCCTAGAGTAGTTGGCACTGCCGCTGGCGAATCGCCATTACTCGGATTCAGCAAAGGGACGCAGGCAACGTAGCCCGCGGTAGTGCCGGCGGCATTCAGGTTTTTGCCATTGCATGTGCCGTTGCGATAAAAATTCTGATTGTCGTAACCGTCATGACCTAATTCTAATCCGGCCAAGAGATTATGCTTGAAGCCACCTGCTGTCAGATTGGCGACCAGTTCAGTCTGGTTAAAGAAAGAATAGTCGCGGATATCGCGGTCATGGCTTTGCAGGCGCTCATACAAGCTAGACAGCGGCAAGCTACTGATGCCTGCTGGTGACAACGCGGTAAAGCCACTAGCAGAAACGGTACCGATGGTGTTAGGTGCGGTTTCTCTCGCGCTAGTTTTGACGTAATTGAATTGCGTCTGATTGCGTAATGTGACCTCTGACGATAGTTTATGGATGATGGTGCTGTTAAGTGAGGCGATGTCGGAATCGGTACGGTCATCGTTATAGCCGTACGCCGTTTTGCGATCCACATTGACTGGTGCGCCGTTCAGCGGGCCAAGACCATAGTCTGGCATGTCGTGATTGTGTTGCAGCAAAGCGGACAAGGTGATTTCTGTCGCAGTGCCAATACCAAATTTGACCGATGGTGCAAAACCAAAGTCTTGCAATTTAGTCTGATCACGGGTGGTGGCATTGCCACTTTGCCCCATAGCTAATACGCGCACAGCGGACGTATCAGAAGTTGGTGTGTTGTAATCCACCGTGGCTCTGACCAAGCCATTGCTAGTCACTGATCCGCCGATTTCTGTTTGTTGCTTGAGGATAGGTTTTTTGGTCACTTGGTTAATCACACCACCAGTTGAACCGCGCCCAAACAGCATGGAAGAAGGCCCCATCAAGACTTCGATCGAATCTAATGCGAACGTATCGCGATAGTATTGACCGCGGTCGCGGAATCCATCCAGATAAATATCAGTACGCGCTGAGAAACCGTTGAGGTTAACGTTATTGCCGATCTGGCCGCCTTCTGCACCGCCCAGAGTAATACCAGACACATTGCGTAAGGCATCTGCCAGGGAGTTGGCACCTTGCGATTGCATCAGAGCTTTGTTCACGACCGTGACGGATTGCGCGATGTCATGTGGATCAGCAGGTAATTTGCTGACAGACACTGCACCCGGCGCGAAATCATTTTTTGCGCCTTGGATGACGATTTCTGGCAAGGAAGAGCTGGTTTGTTGCGCTAATAAAGGCAGCGGGCTGGCGAACAGCGTCAATAATGCTGCTGCAATGGGCTTGCGGTGATTCATAGTGATTGCTTTCGGTACGAGGTTAGTGATGCATACCCCTACCGTCACTATATGGCTAGGCTTGGAGAGTTCAGCCTAGATTTTAATCTAAATGAGAATGCTTTTCAATACCATTCAACTTTGAGGAAGTAAATACAGGTAAATCTGAAGCAATCTCACATCCTGCTTTCAGTTTTTATGACTTACGGAAAATTGTCCTAGCCGGGCATAGCGACGACAGCCCTTTAGCACCTAATTTACAAAATACTATCGCTGCAACGCAACTGGGACGGTTTTCTGTAAGCCCCGATTTATTGAATAACAAAATTCTCAAAGAAAATATTGGTCACGCCGTCATGTTCTTTGACGTCCAGCGCTTTGTTGACCGTATCGCGGATTTCTTCTATTAACTCCTTTTTCCCTGCGGAAGAGAGAATATCGCCAGGCTCTTTGCCACTCAGGCTCATTAAAATCACATGCCTTACTACTGGCAGATAGACTTTGATTTTTTCTGCAATTTCTGGATTAGCTAACTGAAGCGTCATGCTGACTTGCAGGTATTTTTCAGAGGTGGATAAATTCACGGTGAACGCTTCCAGCTTGGTCATATTGCCACCGCCGCCGTCTTCTTTCGCTCCCGAATTGGCAAACGCCGAGCCCGATAACGTGCTGCTCAGGCAAATTAAAATGATGTATAGCAAATTGAGCAGGAGATTTTTGTGAAGTCTTGGCGGCGTCATATGCGGCTCGTTTTTATTAAAAACAGCGAGTTAAAAGTAGAAATAATGAGGAGGTAATGAAGAAGCAATGGGGAAACAATGAGCGGAAAATCCATAAAAAAACGGACGAAGAGCATTCATCCGTTTTAATTTTAAATCAGCACAGCAAAACAAAGCCGAGAAATATGTCAACGATCGTCAACTCCGTTCAACTCTGTACATTGTGCCGACAAATTGCGCGTGTAAATTACACCGACAAAGGTTTGTAACGTATCCGTTTTGGCTTGGCACCTTCTTCACCCAGACGTTTCTTTTTATCAGCTTCGTATTCCTGGTAATTACCGTCAAAGAAGCTGACTTGCGAATTGCCTTCAAACGCCAGAATATGTGTCGCAATACGATCCAGAAACCAGCGGTCATGCGAGATTACCATGACGCTGCCAGCAAATTCTAGCAAGGCATCTTCCAGCGCACGCAGAGTTTCCACGTCCAGATCATTGGACGGTTCATCCAGCAGCAAGACATTACCGCCTTGCAGCAGTGTCTTGGCCAGATGCAGACGACCGCGTTCACCGCCCGACAAATTGCCGACGATTTTTTGCTGGTCGCCACCTTTAAAGTTGAAGCGTCCTAGATAAGCACGGGATGGCATTTCAAAACGACCGACTGTCAAAATGTCCGCACCGCCAGCGACGTCTTCAAACACAGTTTTAGTATTGCCCAGATCTTCGCGGGACTGATCGACCAGCGAGATTTTGGCAGTCTGCCCCAGCACCACCTCGCCGCTATCCGGTTGCTCTATACCTTTAATCATTTTAAACAGCGTCGATTTACCGGCACCGTTAGGGCCGATGATGCCGACAATCGCGCCAGGTGGAATTTTAAAGCTGAGGTTGTCGATCAGCAGACGATCACCAAAGGCTTTGGAGACATTTTTAAATTCGATGACTTCGTTACCCAGACGCTCTGCGACCGGGATAAAAATCTCTTGAGTCTCGTTACGTTTTTGGTACTCGTGCTCGCTCATTTCATTGAAGCGCGCCAGACGTGCCTTGCTCTTGGCTTGACGTGCTTTAGGATTTTGGCGTGACCATTCCAGCTCTTTTTGCAAAGCACGTTGGCGGGCAGATTCGGTCGCTTCTTCTTGCTTCAAGCGGGTTTGCTTTTGGTCCAACCAAGAGGAGTAATTACCCTTCCATGGAATACCTGCGCCGCGATCCAGTTCCAGAATCCACTCAGCGGCATTATCCAAAAAGTAGCGATCATGGGTAATTGCCACCACTGTGCCAGGGAAACGCAATAAAAATTGCTCCAGCCAATCGACTGATTCTGCATCCAGATGGTTGGTTGGCTCATCGAGCAAGAGCATATCGGGTTTGGATAGCAATAATTTGCACAGCGCGACGCGACGTTTTTCACCGCCGGACAACACGGCTATCTTGGCATCCCATGGCGGCAGGCGTAATGCGTCGGCGGCCATTTCTAATTGCAGTTCAACATTGTCGCCGCTAGAAGTGGAGATGATGGCTTCTAGGCGCGCCTGCTCATTGGCGAGGGCATCGAAGTCGGCATCTGGCTCGGCATAGGCGGCATACACTTGCTCTAACTTAGCCTTGGCTTCGAATACTTCACCGAGCGCGGATTCGACTGCTTCGCGCACAGTTTGCTCTGGATCAAGTTGCGGTTCTTGCGGTAAATAGCCAATGTTCAGATTTGGCATCGGCACGGCTTCGCCCTGGATGTCCTTATCAATGCCTGCCATAATTTTAAGCAGTGAGGATTTTCCGGAGCCGTTCAGCCCCAAGACGCCGATCTTGGCGCCAGGGAAAAACGAGAGCGAGATATCTTTAAGAATCTGGCGCTTAGGCGGCACGATCTTGCCGACGCGGTTCATGGTGTAGACGTAATTTGCCATTTTTTCGATTTTTTTATGGATGAAGAAGATGGGTGCAAGGATACCGCAAGCCAGCGCAGATGGGGAGTCCTGGGTGGGAGTTTGTTCGTGGATTACATTACACGCGAAATCACGTCTTCAATACCGGGGTCGATATCACGAGCTGGTAGCTGCTTAGCATTGGGATGAGTTGGCGTTACTTTGGAATTGCGTTCAAAGCCTCTTCAGCGACGGATTCCTCCATGCTCAATATTGCAAAGTACGGGAGTATATTTAATTGGCCATATATTTCCTTTACAATAAGGCGATTTATTCCTATACACCCTATCAGTATACCTGGCCAACTCATTACATCTTTGCTGGTTTTCTGGCGATAGGCACAAAATCAAACTGGAACTTCAGAAGTGTTGATTGGCCATTGATGGTGACGGTTTGCGTCAAAGGCGGCTTGATACTTCCCATATTCGGGTGCCAGGCCTTGATCTCGTATTGACCATTGGGCAGATTTTCTAATTTCAATACGCCGCTGTCGTCCGTCTTGGCAAAATAAGGTGTGTCGAGCACCAAGACATAGGCGCGCATCCAGTTGTGTAGTAAGCAGTACACCACGACGATGCCCGCTTTATCAAAAATGACGGGTGGTGGCGTCACGCCTTTGTCGTAGGTTTTGATTTCAAACTCTTTGGCGGGCGAGAAAGACTTAACGTGATGTTCCAGCTTGTCGTAATTGGGGAACTTGACTTGTGTGCCGACACGTATCGGTGTGACATAGGGCGCAAACTGCAAATCGCGCTGGGCAATCACCTCAGTCTCGGTTTTTCCAACTGGCGGCAAGGGCGCGCCGATCGGCGTCGCGTACACCACAACATCTGGCATTAAGGCGCCATTTTTATCCACCGCACTGGCGCTGATGGTGACGCTCCATGCGCTGGACAGCAGGCCAAAGCTGCTGAGGAACAAACTGGCTTGTAGTAAGCGGATGACGGAATGACGGCGCATGGATTATCTCGGTTGAAATTACTTGGTGACGATGGGGCGTTGCATTGGTGCCAGTTTCGCTACCAGCTTATTAGAAACCGAAGAGGGGATGTTATTTTTTTCCATTGCAATTTGTAAGTCTTCTGCCAAGGCGTTGAACTGTGCATTATTGATATTCATCCCCTTGTGCGCTTCTTGCATCTCTTTACCGCTGTATTTGCATGGGCCGCCAGTCAGTGCGCAAAACTGTTCTGCCAACATTAAACCCAAGCGTTCCATATCAGTTTCTTTGAATGCGTCTTTGATGCGGTCGTCTGCTAAAACTATCGGCAAAAAATCAGCCACAATTTTATTGATGCCTTCTTTGCCACCCAAGCCTTGGTACACCGCGTCGGGCGTGGTCTGGGCGAATGCCGCGGTGCTAGTGGCGATAGTAGCGCTGATGCCAAAGCTGAAAATAACAGCTGCTTTGACGAGCTTGGAGCTGAGACGTGTTTGCATGATCATGTCTTTCTAAAATAGGTCAGTTCTTGTATGTGTTTTAGCCTGTGTGCTGTGTTGCGCGATACAGTCAGATTAAAATCCGGCTTGCAGCGACAAATAAAAGCCACGCTGATTGGTCGGATTAAATACGGTGATATCGCCCAAAGTCGCATAGGCCGCAGTGATCGACACATTTTTAGTCGGGAAATAAGCCAGAAACACGTCGTAGTAATCTTTTTCGTTATCGACGCTGAGGTTACGTGGCTTCATCCGGTACTCTGCCCCCAAGGCTAATTTGCGGGTGATTAAATAAGCAGCAGAGCCCTCTAGCATAGGCTTGTACTTGTCTTCTTTATCACCGCCAAAACCGAGAATACCCATTTGGTTGGCTTTGGTCATCCGCAAAGTGCCGTTCAGCAGCAGGCTTTGTTCCAAAAACACTTTAGTGGCTGAAGCGTAGTAATCCACACCGCGATCATCTTTGGCACCTAGTTGCTTGACATTGGTGATGCCCAGAGCGCCCAGGCCGCCGATGCCGTTATTACGTTTGATCATCGCGCCGACGGCAACTTGTGGCATCCAGCTATCTTGGTCATACACGGCGTCACCCGCGACTTTGACTTTGATGCCAAGAATATCTTGCTGGATGTTGAGTGAGTTAAGTGGTGCCAGACTGCCGGTAAATTCTTGCTTAGCCAGGGACAATTCGACCCGGTCTGCGATACCAACGGCTACGCCATAGGTTCTGAGTCCGTAATCTTGAGTTTTAACTTGGGTGTAATGCACATTCGCACCATAGCTGTCGCGTGTGCCATAACCTGTGATTAATGCCCAAGGCGTCAGACCGCCGCCGCCTGCGCCCTCTAGCTGGCTAACGCCGCCGGTTGCGGTCAGTTTGCCCATGTCGGGTCGCATGCTGGATGGTGTGTCGGCTGATGTCGATGTGCTGGCAGGTGCGTTAGTTTGGGCGCTCGCCTGCTGACAGAAAATGGCAAAACTGCTGATCATGGCGGCTTGTAAAGCTCGGTTCTTTAGATACATCGTCAAATACATAGTCATTTCCTCGCTGATAGGTGGGTTGGGAGCATCTCAGCAACGAGCGTCTCGTGGAAGAAATACGTTGGCGTTAGCAAACCGGATTCAAGCCAATGCGAGATAACGACAAATATTGTGTGACATATTGTCAAATCGTATGCGGCTATTTTTTCGGTTCAACGATGTCCCGCTTCATCGGCGCAAGTTTGGCAATCAGTTTGTTCTGTACCGATGAAGGAATATGCTGTTGCTCCATCGCGATTTGCAAATCCTCTGCCAGGGCGTTGAACTGAGCACCAGTGATGCCGAGCTTGTCGTGTGACACCTTCATGCTGTCGCCAGAATAAGTGCAAGGACCACCGCTGAGAACGCAAAATTGTTCTTTTAATAGCTTGGCCAGTCGCTTCATATTGGTTTCTTTGAACGACTCTTTGATACGTGGATCTGCCAGCACTAATGGAATCAAATCATCAACAATATTGCCAATGCCGGCCTCACTACCCAAGCCTTGATAAAGCGCATCGGTCTGTATTGCGGACTCTGCGTAGATGTCTGAATTTGCTGCAAACATGGGCACGACGAACAGCAGTGCTTTCAAGAGTTTTACAGCCGAGATTTTTAAAACTGTTCGCGCGTTCATTTGTATTGTCTCTTGTCGTTTACTAGTTACCAACTTGTAGTGATAAATACCAGCCGCGCTGCGTGGTGGGATTAAACACCGTGATGTCACCCAATTTGGCATAGGCCGCAGTGACAGAAAAATTCTTGGTCGGGAAATAAGCCAAAAACACGTCGGCATAATCTTTTTCATTATCAACACCGAGGTTGCGCGGCTTCATTCTATATTCCATCCCTGCGACCCATTTACGATTGATCAGATAGACCACAGAGCCTTCTAGCAGGGGTTTATATTGATCGTTTTTATCACCACCAAAACCGAGCAAGCCCATTTGGTTTGCCTTGCTCATCCGCAGTGTGGCGTTGATTAACAGGCTTTGTGCCAGATATAGTTTTGTCGCAGACAGGTAGTAATCAACGCCGTTGTCACTGACTGCGCCAAGCTGCTTTACATTAGTGACGCCAAGTGCCCCAAGTCCCGCCACACCGTTATTGCGCTTAAACATCACGCCTAGCGCAATTTGTGGCAACAGCGTGTCTTGATCGGTCACGGCATCGCCGGACAATTTCAATTTAATGCCGACAATATCTTGTTGAATATTGAGATGATCCAAGGGGGCGCGGCTGCCGGTGAACTCTTGTTTAGCTAAAGACACTTCCAGTTTGTCAGCAAAACCCAGCGCGACGCCGTAAGTTTTAAGGCGGTAATCCTGCGTGTCCACTTGCGTGATATGTGCGTTGACGCCATAGCTATCTTCGCTGCCGTAACCGGTGATCAGTGCCCAAGGCGTAATGCCACCGCCGCCAGCGCCTTCTAGCTGACTGACACCGCCGGTCGCTGTCAATTTGCCCATGTCGGGCAAGGCCAAATTTTGCGCGTTGGCTGCTTGTCCAAATAATGGCGAGGACAAATAAAAAAAGAGCGCATTACTTGCGATTACGATTACTTTTTTTATGTACATCAAATGACCTGTGGCTAAAGAGCGTTGGTGCTCGATCGGTATTGCTAAGCTTTTTGCTACGGATGTTTTACGGTGTTGATATTTTGTGTATCGATAATATGAACATCTTGATATGAAAAGATCTCACACCATTAAATTACGCAACACTTTACCAAAAAAAACTAAATCTGCCCGAGCAAAGCCATATCAGGATTTTGATTGAACCTACATTCCTGATATCGTATAAAACTAAGCTTATTCTTCATTATTTTTCTCAAGCCAGATTACGATATTTAACACTTTGTTATACGAAAACAGATGAGCCGGTCCTCCTTACGCCGTGAGTTAGTCGTCCCTATTACTATTTTAGTAATAGGCGTCGCTGCGGCTATTGGCTGGGTATCAATGAGGGCCGGAACCGATGCGGTGAACACGCTGACGCAACGTATTTTGACCGATATGGTTAATCGTATCAGCAGCGCTACCGGAAAGCATTTAGATAGCGCATTAGTGGCACTGGATACGATCGCCCCTAATCCTAAAAACGCCCCGGCAGTACAAAAATTCTCGGATGATCTTGGTTTGCTGGAATCCAAATTGTGGATCGCCAGCGGCCTGTTTATGGATGTGAATAATTACGTCTATTACGGCGGTCAGGATGGCCGCATGGTTGGTGTATTTCGCATCAAACCTGATTTCGTTGAAGTGTATTGGCATGAACCCGGCGCGCGCCAGCGCCAGGTCTATCAGGCAAAAACACCAGGCGACCGGTCGGTGTTATTGCGTACGGATCAATACGATCCGCGTTTGCGGCCTTGGTATCGTGCGGCGATTGCATCCGATAAGCCAGTATGGTCGCAAATTTATAATGACTTTACCTCGGCAGAGCCGACCGTGACTTTGGCTAAGCCCGTATTTCAGCCCAACCATACTTTGATCGGCGTGGTCGCTACCGACGTAACATTAAAAGTACTGTCAGATTTTTTACGGACTTTAGAAATCAGCAAAAACAGTGTCGCTTACATCATCGACAGTGAGGGTTACATCGTCGCCACCTCTGGTGATGAGCTGGCTGTAACACGTGTAAGTCCAAACGATGCGCCGCAGCGCTTGCGTGCATCAGAAATGAAGACGCCACTAATCAGCGAGATTTATAAACGTAGTTATGCCTGGCAAAGAAAAATTTTGCAAGGCGACAAATCAATCTCGTCAACCCAGTCATTTACCCTGGCAACTGGCACAGTCGATGTGGCAGTCGCGGCTTTGGGTGATAAGCAAGGTTTGAACTGGCTGACTGTGGTTGCTGTACCGCGCTCCGATTTTATGAGTAGCGTTAACCAAGGTTTTTTTGAGAGCCTGTTAATTGCAGTGGCCTGTATTCTGTTTGCATTGACGATAGGTTTGACCATCGTTGATCGGGTAATGCGCGACATCCGCAAACTCACCGGCGCAGCAGAAAAATTTGGTGAAGGTCAGCCTTTGCCAGAGCTGGATATCCGGCGCGATGATGAAATTGGCATTCTTGCTCAAACATTTATTGAGATGGAAAAGAAGCTGCGTTTTGATAAATTAACGCAAGTCGCCAACCGGGAATCCTTATTCGCACAAATTAGTTATCTGCAAAAACACGCAAAAAATAATCCCCATGAGCACACCGTATTCACTATCTTATTTGTCGATCTGGACCGGTTTAAATTTATCAATGATAACTATGGGCATGACGCCGGTGACGCCACCTTGGTGATCATCGCGGCCAGGCTAAAAGCGTCTATTCGAGAAACCGATGTTGTGGCGCGTTATGGCGGTGACGAATTTGTGCTCTTACTCAAAGACACCAAAAGCTCTATCGATATTCACAACATGGTAGAGAAAATTTCTACCCTGGTAGAAATGCCGATTGCGCTGGACGATGTTATGGTCAGTGTCGGCGTATCTGTTGGCTGGGCGTGTTTCCCTGAGGATGGTGATGATTATGTACGATTGATTAAGATTGCCGACAGTCGTATGTACAACCATAAAAGAGATCGCAAATCGCACCAAATGCATTTGGTATGAGGACTAGGATTTAATATACTCCCCATTATTTTTCGTAAAATTAGCTTGCAGATCAATGATTGTATGGACAGCTATATAATACTTACCATGAGTATATTGGTTGCTTAGTTAAACAACGAAGCTAACTACCAGCGTCTGGTGTCGCTTGTCTTGCATCCCATTGCGCCATCCAAGTGAGCATCTGCTCGGCTGGCATGGGTTTGCTGATGTAATAGCCTTGCGCCTGATCACAGCCCATGTCCTTGAGCAGTTGCATGACTTCTTTATTTTCGACTCCTTCTGCCACCACTCTCAATCCCATGTTGTGACCAAGATCAATGGTTGATTTGACGATTTTAGTGTCATCAATATCTTTCTCCATTTTCAGAACGAAGGATTTATCGATCTTTAATTCATCCACCGGCAAGCTTTTTAAATACGCAAGTGAGGAGTAGCCAGTACCGAAATCATCAATCGACAAATCGGCGCCCATCGCATGCAAACCTTCTAAGGTCTGCTGCGCCCGGATCGGGTCATCCATAATCGCACTCTCGGTAATTTCCAGACAAAACGCAGCAGGCGTAATGTGATGTCGCTCCAGAATATCGGCAAACTTATTCGGCAAATCCTGATCCAGTAAATCGCGGGTAGACAGGTTGACCGACATTTTCAGGTTCAGACCTTGCGCTATCCATAGGCTACAGATACGGGCGGCATCATTCAGTACCCAGCGGGTTAACTGGCGAATAAAGCCGGTTTGCTCTGCAAATGGGATGAATTGATCGGGGAAAATAAAACCGCGTTCTGGATGTATCCAGCGGATTAGCGCCTCGACAGCAATTACTTTGCCTGTATCCAATGCGACTTTAGGCTGTACATACAAGTGGAAGTGCTGTTGTTCCAGCGCGGTGCGCAATTCACTCAGCAAAGACAAACTTTGCTGGCTGGATTTATCGATGGCTGGCACATAGGTTACCGCGCCGCTGTTGGCACGCTTGGCGGCATACATCGCCACTTCCGCCCGGCTTAACAGGGATTCTGCATCATTGGCATTGTCGGGGAAGCCGGCAATACCAATCCCCGCACCCAGATCAACGGTTTGATCTTCGATCGAAATTGGTTTTTCTAAGGACGCTAAAATTTTTGCAGCCAGCTCTTGTGCTTCTAACAGAGTGGAGTCGGGTAACAGCACGACGAACTCATCACCACCCAGACGCGCAGGTTTGATGGTGCCTTGTCCCAGCTCATTAGTCAGTCTGAGGGCAACTTGCGTTAGTAATTGATCACCAAAACCATGTCCCATCACATCGTTGACATGTTTAAACCGATCCAGATCCATCATCAGAATGTAGCAGGTAGTTTTTTTTGCCCTTGCTTGTGTAATCGCATCTTGCAGCATGCTGACGAACAGTGCCCGGTTTGGCAGATTGGTCAAAATATCCCAATACGCTAAGCGCCGGATTTCTTTTTCGCGGTTGGCAATGCCATCACGCATGACCAGAAAAGTCCGCGCCAGATCGCCGATTTCATCATTGCGTTGCACTTTGATCGTGGCGGTATAGTCACCCGCGCCTAACCGTTTGGCAGTATCCGCTAACTGACGCATAGGGCCAGTAATTCGCTTAGTGGTGACAACGCTAATAATGCTGGCGATGATGACCCCAAGTATCGTGAGTATCAGCAGATCTCTTTGCAGTTGTTTATAGGGCGCAATGGCTTCGCTCAGCGAGACCTGCAATACGGCGACCGTAATCCACTTCTCGTTTTCGGCTAATTTAAGGACGTGCGCGCTGTAGTCTTCATCGCCGATGCGTAGTTCTGCGATGGATTGGCTTGTATCTTGAATTTTGGGAATCTGGGTTGCTAGTATGGCGACTTGTTCTGCATTGAGAGTAGACACATCCGGCATCCATTTATTGCCTTCAGCATGATTCTCGGTCAGCAGTGATATCTGTAAGCCTGACAATTCACGCATGTCAGCGACGATGCGTTGGTCAATCGGGATTGCCATCAACACCCAGGCTATAGTAACTGGTGCTTTAATCGGCACCATCACTAATTGATAAGATTTACCCTTGACGACGGCATTGCGGTACGAACTGCCGACTTGTTCTGCCTGTATCACCAAAGGCAAAATTGATTGCTGAAAACTACTTGCAAAAACATCGCTGGTGGCTGCCGTAATGCTGCGATCCAGGCCTATTACCATAGAAAAACTGGCACCGATTCTTTCACCGTGATTGATTAAGGCAGACTCTATCGTTTTAGTATCGTTGGTACCAATGGCCTCACGAAACGCATAATCTTTAGCAAGCACCTCGCCACTTTGTATCAGTTTTTGTGCATTCTGATCTAGTAAGCGGTTGAAGATT
Source organism: Undibacterium sp. GrIS 1.8 (assembly GCF_040544445.1). Taxonomy (NCBI): domain Bacteria; kingdom Pseudomonadati; phylum Pseudomonadota; class Betaproteobacteria; order Burkholderiales; family Oxalobacteraceae; genus Undibacterium; species Undibacterium sp. GrIS 1.8. The sequence continues at coordinate 77,804 of NZ_JBEONQ010000024.1, forward strand.
TTTTCGCTCCGCTTCAGTTCTTCCTGAATCGAGGCACGCGCATTGCGATAAATCGTATTTTGAATAACAAAAAATCCTGCGAGTTGAACCATCAGGGTCAGGGCGATAAACAGAGTGACGACGCGGCTTTCCAGACTATGCAAACGCATGAACTATCCTTGCTGATTTGTGGCGATTTTCATTTTTTTGAAATGACTGCATGCTGTTTTAATATCCGGTCGATAAACCATAATAATGGCAACTTACTACAAGCGTAACTCACTCAGTCAATCCCGGAACACTGCGATCAAGTTCAATTTACTTTGTAATTCAATTTGACAACAAGCGCAGAATTGTCGTCCTTGATTACAACGGCTTGCTCACTTATTGGGCTATTCGCCATTTGTTGATAGTACCAAGTTTTTAAACTATATTTCCCAGCAGGCAGGATAGTAATTTTTGCTTTGCCACCGGCATCTGTTTTCGCAAAATACGGGGTATCGACAATTTGGATATATGCCAGCATCTGATCATGGATATTGCAGCCGACTACCACAGTCCCCGGTTTGTCAAAGGTAATCGGTGCTTCGGGCTTGCCTGCATATAGTTTTAATTCAAATGGCTTCGCTGGCGAAAATGAGTAAGCTTGATGCCGTACCGTGTCATTGTTGGGGAAGCTGATGGCTGTCCCAGTCTGTACTACCGTCACCAGAGGGATGAATTTTTTATCTTTTTGCTCAATATCGACTTTGGCAGATTTGGTTTTTTCGATACTGCCATTGTCGAAATACACCACTGCGTCAGGAACAGGTTTGCCAGTGTTGTCGAGTACTTGAATCACATGATCAGCGTGTGCTGGTAATGTATATGCGCCTGATAAAAGAGCAAAAGCAATGGCTGCCAATTGAGTATGTTTCATATTTTGTATCATGGCATTTCTCCTCACTAGATCAATCGTAGAGATATATAGATATAGTCGATAATGTTTTTTCGTGGTTTTTAAGCTCTTCAAAGCACCGGATATCATGATTAGCTAACTTTTTAAGCTACCCTGCATAATCTCTGTAAACTGAGTTTTTGGCTGATAAAGCTAGCTCGAATCGTCTGTCAGTCATGATAATGCAAAATTATTTCAAAAATAGTTTTATGTGAGATCTTTGCACGATAAAAAGCCAAGCAGAGTGTTTACCTCAAATGAGACAATAGCAACAGGATAAATTTAAAGAGTGGCAATCATGGCGTGGA